>DATGFI010000497.1:0-5405 GCA_035309205.1 Planctomycetota bacterium
CTGCATCGCCGACCGCCGGGGCTGTGTCTATCCCACGCCGCTCGTGGACGTGATCACGGGCCAGGATATCGGAATCGACGACTACCATCATTTCGCGCGGATTCTCCCCTCGCAACTCTCCCCCGAGAAGCAGGCGGAACGGGAACGCCTCGCCGTGGCGGGGGTCCAGGCCCTGGATATGACCTGCGCGGCGGCCCACGTTGAATTCATCGGAAACTGCCTGGGAGAGATTGCGGCCCGTCCCGGGGGCAACCGGGCCCGCATCCTGGATCTCGCCTACGGGATCGATGAACTTTCCGCCTACCACCAGGTTCTGGTCGGCGAAACACCCAGGATCCTGAAACAGCGCGACCACGCGGCAGCTATCGTGACGCCCTTCCCACGCCGGAAGGGAATCCTCCGCAAGATCCATTACCTGGACCGGATTCCGAAGCTTCCGGGCTATCTCTATCACGAGGTGCGCACAGCGCTCGGAGAGACCGTGGGGCTCGCCAAGGGGGGATACCGGTCCCCACTTTACATCGAACTCACGGCCCCCGACCCAGACCTCGTTCGACGCGGCGTGGACGAGATCATCTCCTGGCAGGATCTCTTTGAGGTGGACTAGTGCACCCGCGCTCCGAATCGACGATTGCGATCTGGCTGGTCTGTGTGGGGATCGGCCTCCTCTTCCTCGCCCGCGGAGCCTTCCAGCCCTACATCTTCCCGCTGTTCGAGCACCTGGGAGGGCTCTCCTACGCCCAGATTGCACTCCTCCTGAACGTCTATGTGCTCGCCCAGTCGCTGGGCGCCCCGCTGGCCGGCTGGTATACGGACGGGACCTCCGTCCGGGTCGCCCTGGGGACGAGCATTCTTCTGGGTCTGGGGAGCTTCCTCCTCATCTCGGAGCGCCCGGGATTCTGGTTCTCGCTGGCCGCGGTGTTTGCTGGGGGTATGGCCTTCGTGCTGGGCAAGATCTCTCTCAACACCCTCTTGGTGCTCCATTCGAGCCCGGAGATTCTCCGAAAGTCGGTGGCCAAGCGCGCCACCCTGCTCAACCTGGGCTCCTTCTTCGGGAACAGCATCGCCTACCAGATGACTGCACGAGTGGGCTACCATGCGCACGCCCTCTTGCTCGGAGTCCTCTATTTTCCGCTCGCGATCGGGCTGGGCGCCCCCGCCGCCCCCCCCGCACCGCGATCTCCCGGCGGGTCCTGGGGCATGGCCAATTTCAAAACGCTCGCACAGAACCGGGGGTTCCTGTCCGACAGCCTCCGGCGCTTCGCGATGGTGCTCCCCTACGGATGCTGGGGCACCATCATCCCGAAATACGTGATCGACCAGTACGGATCGAACCGGCCCGTCTGGATCGTCTCGCTGACGAGCGTGCTCACCACCGTCATCGGCGCCCACTTCCTGGCAGTCCAACTATCGTCGCTGCTCTACCGCCGGGGCTTCAAGTGGGAATGGTGGTCGATGACCTCGGTGCTGCTCTACTGCCTTGGCCTAGCCCTGCTCGTGTTTGCGAGGAACCCCGTTCTTCTGCCCCTGGCGATCGTGGTATTCATTTGCGGTGAAGTTCTGATGACGCCTTGTTTCGATGAGACGGCCAAGAAGCACAGCACCGCCGCAGGGATGGGGACGTGCATGGGACTCCTGCACCTGGTCGACGGCCTGGGCCGTCTGCTGGGCGCCGCCTTTTCTCTCGCCCTGTATGGCTGGATGAAGTCCTCCTCGCACCCCGATCTTTATTGGCCGGTGCTCGTCAGCCTCTTCCTCGTCGTCTGTACGGTGCTCCATCTGGTGGCGTTCTCGCTGACGCGTCAGGCTCCGGTCGTCGTCACCCCCGAACAGTGCCCGCTGGTTTGACCGGATGCTGAGAATGGGATGGTCGGTCCTGATCCTGTTTGCGCTGGGCCTGGGAGGCTGCACCCAAGCACCTGAGGTGAGCCCCGGGCGCCCAGCGGATCCGGTATCCGGAAACTCCGGCTTCCGGGCGACGGGCCGTCAAGGGATCGTGGTCTCGATTTCCCGGCCGGCCTCGGAAGTGGGCCTTGGGACCCTGAAACGAGGGGGGAATGCCATGGACGCCGCGGTCGCGACGGCCTTCGCGCTCGCCGTCTCCTACCCCGCGGCGGGGAATATCGGCGGGGGCGGGTTCATGCTCGTCCATCCCGCCCCCGGCGAGGGGCCTCCCGTGGTGATCGACTATCGCGAGACCGCCCCTGCCGGCGCCTTCCCGACCATGTACGGAAAAGACGAATCCCAGTTCACTCACCGAGCGGTCGCCATTCCCGGGACCGTCCGGGGGATGGCGCTCGCGCACCGGCGCTTCGGGAGATTGCCTTGGCGCGAGGTCCTCCGTCCCGCGATCCTGCTGGCTCGCGACGGCGTGCCCCTCGATCGCCACCTGTCGGGTTTCCTGAACGAGATCCTTGCGGAGGCGAGGGCTCACGCGGAGTTTCAGCGCGTCTTCGGGAAGCCGGGAGGTGGCCTCTGGCAGACGGGCGACCGGCTGCTCCAGCCGGATCTGGCGCGGACGCTGGAGCTGCTCGCGAGCTTGGGACCCGATGCCTTCTACCGGGGCCCGATCGCCGACGACATCTTCGCCGAGATGGCCCGAGGAAATGGGCTGATCACCAGACAGGATCTGGCCGGCTACCAGGCTGTGGAGCGCCAGCCCCTCCATACGCGCTACCGGGGAGTCTATGACGTCTACGTCCCCCCTCCCCCCAGCTCCGGAGGAATCTGCCTGATCGAGGAGTTGAACATGCTGGGGGGCTTCGACCTCGCATCCTGGGGCCCGGAGTCGCCCCAGACGCTCCACACCCTTGCGGAAGTGATGCGCCGCGCGAACTGCGACCGGGCCCGTTACCTGGGCGACAGCGCCTTCGTCGAGATTCCGGCGAGACTTACGACCCCGGAGTATGCCCGCCTGCAGGCCTCGAGCATCATCCCGGGAAAAGCCACCCCGAGCCGGGAGTTGTGCCAGGACCTTCCCCTCTCTCCTGAAGGCGACGACACTACGCATTTCTCGGTCATCGACCGCGACGGGATGGCGGTCGCCAATACCTACACCCTTGAGCGGCTCTGGGGCTCCCGCATCGTCGTGAAAGGGGCGGGCTTCATCCTGAACAACGACATGAGGGCCTTCAACCTCGTTCCGGGGGTGACCGATACCCGAGGCGCGCTCGGCACCCCGCCTAACGTGATCGCGCCCGGAAAGCGTCCCCTCAGTTCGCAATCGCCGACCATCGTGGCCAGGGACGGCCGGGTCTTTCTCGTGACGGGCAGTCCCGGCAGCCAGTCGATTCCCCACACGATCCTCACTCTCCTGATCAACACGATCGATTTCAAGATGGCTCCCGAAGATGCCGCGGAGGCACCGCGCCTCTCGCACTCCTGGTTTCCCGACGAAATCGTCTTCGAATGCCCCGAGGACTATGCCGGGACCATGGCGGCGCTCCGGGAGCGCGGGCACCGGGTGGTGCCCACAGGCCCCCGGCGCCAGGGAGACGCCCACAGCATCTGGGTCCGGGAGCCCGGCGTCTACGTCGGCGTGGCCGACCGTCGCCGCAATCCGGAGGCCTCGGCGCTGGGATACTGAACCGGCTCGGAATTGCCGCACATTTGGGCGTTCAATTGGGGCTTTTCCTGGTACTAGATAGAGCGATGGAGACGCATCTGGATCTCGACCGGCGGTTCCTGGAAGCTCACATGGCGCACCAAAAGACCCTTCTGGGCTACCTGCTAGCGTCCGTCCAGGATTTCCAGCTTGCCGAGGACCTGCTCCAAAAGATCACCATGATCCTCTGGGAGACCTGGAAGGAGGAGGGGGAGCCGACCTCCTACATCGCCTGGGCCTTCGGGATCAGCCGCCGGGTCGTGGCGCGTCATTTCCGAGATAGCCGGAAGCGGGAAATCCTACTTCCCTTGGAGATCCTCGACCGCGTCGCCCCCGAACTCGAACGGGAGGCCGACCGGCTCTCGGCTCAGAGCCAGGCGCTATCGGGCTGCATCGAAAAGTTGCCCGAAGATCTGAGAGATCTTGTCCGGCGTCGCTACGAGGAGGGGCGCTCGCTGGGAGAACTTTCGAATCAGCTTCGCCAGAGCCTGGCGGCGGTCAACATGAAGCTCGTGAGAGTGCGTCGGGCGCTCCTGGACTGCACCCGCCAGGCGCTGACGAGGGAGACCTGACGCATGCCGCAAGAAAGAGATCACGATCCGGGCTTCCTGGAACTCGCGTCCTGCTTTCTGGACGGCGTCGCCACCGACCAGGAGATGGAAGCCCTCGATCTCTCCCTCCGCAAGGATCCCCAGAATCTCCGGACCTTCGCAGAACTCCTGAATCAGCACGGAACGCTCGCCTGGACCCAGAGGGGACGGGAGTCCTTCAGCCGGGAAGCTGCCGCGCTGGCCCCGGGTGCGATCGGCGGCCATCCTCCCCCGTCGCCCCGCCGCGGCTGGTGGATTGCCATTCCGCTCGCGGCTTGCCTCCTGCTCTTGATCGCCATTGTGCGCTTCAGGCCCGAACAGGTCCCGTCCGCTCCAGGCGAGATTGCCTCCGTCAAGCCTCCGCCGACGGATCCTCTGTCCCGAACGCTCTCCTTTCAGGACGGCCTCTCTCCCTCCCCGGACTACCGGGGGGCTCGCAACGTCCGCCTGATGGACCGGGAGCCCAGGGAGAGTCGAGGGCCAGAACCCTACCTTGAAGTCGATTCGTCGGGCGAGCACCCGGATAGACCCGTGCTCCTCCAGTGGGACCTGCGCGCGATCCCCCCGGGGAGCCGGCTCTCCTCGGTCACCCTCGAACTCGTCGTCACGGACGCCTCACGCGACAGGGAGGCTGAAGCCCATGCGCTCCTCAGGCCCTGGGTCGAGAGCCAGGCAAACTGGATGGAGTACGCTTCGGGACGGCACTGGGAGAGCCCTGGCGCCCGCGGCTCCCGGGACCGGGATACCCAGGTGCTCGCGCGTTTCAAGGCGGCCCGAGGCGCGATCACGATCCCATTCAGCGAAGCAGGGCTCGGTTTCGTCCAGCGCTGGGTGAACAGCCCCGATTCCAATCGCGGACTGCTCCTTCAGATGGCCGGACCCTCGGGAGAATTTACCTTTCACGGCCGGGGATCCTCGACGCCGTCCGCGAGGCCCAAATTGACGGTGACGTTCTATCCCCGCCTCGATCACTGAACTGGGAGACGATCCCGTTTCCGGGCCGTGAAGGTCCAGGGGACCTCCACTTGAAACCGTGATTCATTGGGATAAGGAGATGACGATGAACGCAACCCTCGCAGCAGGACTCTTCCTGGCGGCTTCACTGGGCGGGACTGGGATGGCCCAGACCGGCAGCGTCCGGGACGACAAGATGGCCCCCTACAAAGCGCTCGCGGACGACGCGCTGAAGGTGTTCAAGGCCGGAGACCTGG
>DATGFI010000498.1:0-3142 GCA_035309205.1 Planctomycetota bacterium
GCCGATCACGAAGGGTTCGGCGGTCACGCCCGCCGGCAGGTTCCGGGCCTCGACCGTGATCGGCTCGGCCAGACCGTGCTCCCGCCACACCAGGATGTCCAGACGCGCGCGGCCCCCCTGATAGAGCAGGTGGGAATCGACCTTGATCTCGTCCGGAGGAGAGCAGATGAGGCGGAAGTCCGGCTGGGCATCGCGGACGACTTCCAGCTGGTACACGTACTGAGGACCGCCTTGGGCCTGCCGGAAGAGATGCTCCAGCCGCAGCACGTAGTCCCCGTCGGCGGGGGCGGAGAAGACATGGGTGATATCGCGGGTGTTGCTGGTGAATCGAAGCTGCCCGATGTTCTCGCCCCAGTCCTGTGCCGCCGCCAGGCTCCCCCCGTCGGCTTTCAGGATCTCCAGGTCCGGATCGGCCGGGGACCCGATGCGGTTGGAGAAGACCTCGATCGTGAATTTCTCGTCCTTCTTCGCGCTGAAGACGTAGAAGTCGGGGCCCTCGCGGCCGAACTGGCCGGCGACGGACGCGGGAAGGACCAGGCGCTGCGCCTTCTCCCGCTGGCGGGCGGCTTCCGAGAACTGCACCGCTGCAAGCGGCGTGAAACGGAGCAGCTTCCCGTTCGAGGTGCCGCCTTCCCCTTTCACCCGGACTTCCATGCCGTCGAGAATGCTCGACCAGGGTCGCACGAGCCCCCCGAACTTGAGGTCCGTCCGCGCAGCCTCCCCTTCGGGGGGACGGATCTCCCGCCTGAGCTTCTGCAGGGGACGGTTCTTGATCTTCTGGTCGGTCGGCTCGCCGCCCGGCAGATTCCGCCCGTAGATCGCGACGGTCGATACCGCCCCGGCAGGGATGCTGGGGGGCAGGATGAAATCGATGTAGGGCAGCGTGGTGACGCTCAGGCGGTAGAAATAGTCCCCGCCTCCATTGTACGTGAAATCGGTCAACTTGAGGAAATAGTCCCCGTCCTGTGCCGGCTCGAAGTCGATAAAGGGATCGCGCTTCTCATCGCGGACATCCTCGTCCTGGCTCTGCGCGAGCTGCTTTCCCTGGGCATCGTAAAGCCACATGAAGCCGTCCAGCCTGGAGTCGATCCTCCAGGCTCGGCAGTCGATCAGGATCCGATCGCCCTTCTTCGCCGGAAAGACGAACCAGTCGACGTCCTCGCTGGCTCCGATGCGGCCGTTCACGGTGACGTTCAGGGGAATCCGGTTGGCGTCCTTCCGGTCGTTGTTGGGTTCCGCCTCGAGCAGCTCCGCATAGTCGCTCACCACGAAGGTCCGGGGATTGCTGATCCCCTCCTTCCCGGAGAACCGCACGTCGTAGTCGCCGGGCGGCACGTCGGGAGCGACGGTGACCTTGAAGCGCAGGCCCTTTCCGTCCGCGGCACGCCGGGCGCCTTTGCCTTTTTCCTTTTCCTTCTCCTCTTTGGGCGCTTCCCCGGACAGGAGCTCTCCCTTGATGCCGGGATGGCTGAAGTAGAGAGCGCGGGGACCCTCGAGCGAAATTCCCTGGACCTCGACGGTCAGTTCGGATCCCTGCCGTGCGCCCGGAGGGAAAACGCTTGCCAACCTCGGCGGGGAGTATTCCGCCCGGGCGCGGGGGGCGAAAAGAAGGAGGAACAGCCAGACCGGCGCTAGCGCGCGTCCCTGCGTGGCGGACATCCCCCGTTCCTAGAGAATCTCCGGGATCGGGCTTCCGACGTTCAGGATCTCGACGGGGCGGTCGGCCTCGTTGATGTAGGTCTTCTCGCGGCTGATCCCCAGCTTGTGGTACATCGTGGCGAGCACGTCCTGGGGGCTCACGGGCCGTTCCTTGGGATATTCCGCCCGGGCGTCGCTCTCACCCAGGACGATGCCGCGCTTCAGGCCGCCGCCCGCCAGGACGACGCTGAAGACGCCCGGCCAGTGGTCGCGTCCGGCCCCCGGATTGATGCGGGGGGTCCGGCCGAACTCGCCCCAGAGCAGGACCAGGGTGCGGTCGAGCTGGCCGCGGCGGTCGAGGTCCTCGATCAGCGTCGCGTAGGCCTGGTCGAAGGTCGGGAGCTTCTTCTTCAGTTCTTCAAAGTTGTTCGCATGCGTGTCCCAGCCGCCCATGTCCATGGTCACGAAGCGGACGCCCGTCTCCACCAGGCGGCGGGCCAGGAGCGCGCTCTGCCCCCAGGTGTGGCGACCGTACTGGTCGCGGAGCTTCTCGTCCTCCTTGTTGAGATCAAAGGCATCCTGCACCTTGGGAGAGGTGACCAGGTCGAAGGCCTGCTGCGAGAACGCGTCCATCCCCTCGACGATCCCGGTCGCGTCCGCGTCGCGGCGAAGCGTGTCGAAATGCTTGAGCAGCTCCCGGCGGTTCTCGAGTCGGTCCATCGTGATGCCACCGGCGGCGGTCAAGTTGCGGACCTTGAAGTCCTTCTGGTTGGGATCGCCGTGGGTCTCAAACGGGTTGTAGGCCACGCCCAGATAGGCTCCCGCGGAGCTGCGCGGGGCGCGAGGCACGGCGACGTAGCTCGGGAAGCCCGCCACGCGGGGCCCCAGTTCCTTCGCGACGATGCTCCCGTAACTGGGCATCTCGTTCGCGGGAATGTCGTTGGTGGGCTTGTAGCCCGTGAGAAGCATGTGGGTGGCCGATTCGTGGCCGGAATCCGGGTGGGTCACCGAGCGCAGGATGGCGAGCTTGTCGCAGACTCGGGCGGTGCGGGGCATGTGCTCGCTCACCTGGTATCCGGACAGGTTCGAGCGGATGGGGTTGAAGGAGCCCCGGAACTCCGAGGGAGCCTGGGGCTTCAGGTCCCACATGTCCATATGGCTGGGGCCACCGCCCTGCCAGAGCAGGATGACGCTCAGGCCCTTCCCGCCCTTGTCGCCGGAGGCCTGAGCCTCGGAGCGCAGGAGATCGGCGAGGCTGAGGCCGCCCAGCGCGAGCGTGCCGGCGCGGAGGAAGCTGCGGCGCGACAGGCCGTCGCAGGCGCAGGTCTTGCCCTGGCTGACTCGAATCTCCATCTTGCCCTCACTCAGTGGTTGAACAGGAACTCCTTGGAATTAAGCACCAACCACGCGAAGTCCTCGACCGCCGCCCTCCGATTGGCGGCCTTGGCGATCGTGTCCGCCGCATCCTTGGATTCCGATGGCGTGGGCCTCCGCGCGAACCCAC
>DATGFI010000499.1:0-4654 GCA_035309205.1 Planctomycetota bacterium
CGCCTGGTCCCGGGGAAGCTCTTCATCGTCGGCGACCCGAAGCAGTCCATCTACAGTTTCCGCGGCGCGGACATCATCGCCTTCCAGGGACTTGTCGAGGAGATCCTCCAGGAGGGCGGCGAGCCCGTGGTGCTGCGGACCAACTTCCGCAGCCATGGGAAGCTGATCGACTTCATCAACGCCGCGTTCTCTCGGATCATCCAGAGGAACGGGAATCTCCAGCCCAAGTACGAGCCGATCGAGCCCGCGAAGGATGCCACCCAGGCGTTCCCCGACCCGACGATCGAGGCGATTCTGATCGAGGACGCGAGCGCCGGCGAATCCCGGGAGATGGAAGCCGAGGAGATCGCCACCTGGATCCAGGAGCATGACGCAATTCCGAAGAAGAACATCGCGATCCTGCTGCGCTCGCTGGTCGACGTGGGCACCTACCTGGACGGCCTGCGGGCGAAGGGCATCCCCTACGTCGTGGAGGGCGAGAAGTATTTCTACGGAACGACGGAGGTGATCGACATCGTCAATGTCCTGCGGGCGGTTGCCAATCCCCACGACCGCCTGGCGGTGGTCGGAGTGCTGCGATCCCCCTACGGCGGGATTCCCGACCAGGAGATCTACGAGAGCCGGCGCGGGCTCGACTACCGCGCCCCGTCCCCGTGGCCGATCTTCGGCTTCCTTCGGCGCTGGCACGAGCAGTCGGGGAAGCTGGGGGTGCGCGAGCTGATCGACCTGGTCTTCCGGGAGATCTCGGCGCTGGAGATCGCGCAGGCCGGCTACCACGGCGAGCAGGCCGTCGCGAACCTGCTCAAGCTGCGGTCCAAGGCGGCCGAGATGGAAGCCAAGGCCGGCTGCACGCTCCGGGAGTTCCTCGACGCCGCGGTGCTCGCCGTGCGGGATCTCGAGGAGGAGGGCGAGAGCCCGCTGGCCGACGAGACCCTCGACGCAGTGCGGATCCTCTCGATCCACAAGGCCAAGGGGCTGGAGTATCCCGTCGTGATCCTGCCCGACCTGCACCGCGGGAAGCAGGGATACAAGATCCCGACGGTGGACTATGACTGGCACCACCGGACGCTTGGGGTCAGGCTGGGAGAGGCAATGAACGCTGGGGCGGCCGCGCTAGGCCACCTGAGCCGGGAGCGCGAGCACGAGGAGCGCCGGCGCCTGCTCTACGTCGCCGCGACGCGCGCCCGGGAGCTCCTGGTCCTGCTGGGGAATGCCGATGCGGGAGAGGAGACCTTCCTGGGACTCCTGGTGCCCGACCTCGAGGGCCGTGCGAAGATCACGCGGAAGAAGTACCGGCGGCCCCCGTTCGTCCCGAGACCGGGAACGGTGTCGAAGAAAGTCCCGGACTGGGGCCCCTTCGCGGCGAAATGGAGGGAGCGCGAAGAACGCGAGAAGGTCGTCGAACGCTTCACCAGCCCGTCGAAGCTGGAGGAGGCCGCGGAGGCGGAGCTTGCCGACCGGATCCTCTTCACCGCCGAAACGCCCGCGCCGCCGTCTCGGGCATCGGAAATCGGGACGGCCTGCCATACCGTCCTGGAACACCTCGACTTCGCCAAGCCCGTCATTCCGGAGGGGACCGATCCCGAGGCGGCTCAGATCCTGAAGAAATTCTTCAAGTCCGTGCCCTTCCGGGAACTGGCGAAGGCCCAGATCGTCGCGCGCGAGCTGCCATTCGTCCTGCCGCGCGGCGAGCAGGTCGTCCAGGGCGTCATCGACCTGGTCTACCGCAGCGGCGGAAAAACCTACGTGGCAGACTATAAGACGGATAAACTGATTGAGCCGGAGAAATACGGGTTGATCCGGGACATCTACTGCGAGGCGGTCCGGCGCGTCCTCAACGTCGAGCCCGGGTTCAGGCTCATCTATCTCCGGCAGGGGAGAGCGGTGGAGGCATGATCGAGGCGGGGTACGCGGTCGCGGGGGCCCTGGCGGGTTTCGCGATCGCCTGGTTCTTCCGAAAGTCGCGCGAGATTCCCGAGCGGGTCCGCCTCGAGACGCAGCTGGCCGAGACGAGCAAATCGCTCGAGGGGCAGAAACGGCTCCTCGACGAGTCGCAGGACAAGCTCGAGAACGCCTTCAAAGCGCTGGCCGCCGACGCTCTCAAGAGCTCGAACGAATCCTTCCTCAAGCTCGCCCAGGAGACGCTGGAGAAGCACATCTCGCAGGCCTCCGGCGACCTGGACGCCCGCCGCAAGGCCGTGGAGGACCTCGTCAAACCGATCGGGGACCAGCTCAAGGCCTACCAGGAAAAGGCCGAGGCGCTCGAACGAGAGCGTCAGACCGCCTACGGGGGCCTGACCAGCCTGCTGACGACGATGTCGGCGACGCACGAGAAGCTGAAGCTGGAGACGGGGGCCCTGGTGTCGGCCCTGCGCCGTCCCAACGTCCGCGGCCAGTGGGGCGAGTTCACGCTGCGCCGAGTGGTCGAGCTGGCCGGAATGACCGAGCATTGCGACTTCAACGTCCAGGAGACCCAGTCCGCGACGGCTGAGGAGAAGCTGCAGCGCCCCGATCTGGTGGTGCATCTTCCCAGCCGGCGCGACATCGTGGTCGACTCCAAGGCGGTCGGCGACGCCTACTTTGAGGCGCTCGAGGCTCCTACGGAGGAACTCCGGAAGGCGGCGCTCGCGAGGCATGCAGGCCATCTCCGCGAGCAGATGCGGGGCCTGTCGGGGAAGAGGTACTGGGAGCGCTTCGGCCGGTCGGCGGACTTCGTCGTCTTGTTCATCCCCGCCGAGCCGATCCTCGACGCGGCCGTGCAGGTGGATCCCGGGCTGATCGAGGATGCGATGCTGAACAAGGTCGTGATCGCGACGCCGGCGACCCTCGTGGCGTTGCTGAAGGCGGTGGCGTACGGCTGGCGGCAGGAGAGGATGGCGGAAAACTCGGCGAAGGTGGCGGATGAAGGGAAGAAGCTGCTCGACGCGATCAACGTCTGGGCCGGCCACTTCCTCAAGCTGCGCGGCGCGGTGTTCGACGTGGTCCAGCACTTCAACGCCGTTCAGGGCTCGGTGGAGCGTAACGTGCTGCCGAAGGCGAGGACCATGAAGGAGCTCGGCGTGCAGACGCTGAAGGACATCCCGACGATCGAGCCCGTGAGCGAGGTGCCCCGGGCGGCAGAACTCCCCAAGGGGGAGTGAGAAGTTAAATTACGCCGCGCAGCCTCTCTTCGAACGACACGGAATGCATCCGCTCGAGGTCGCCAGCTCCCCGGACGAGACCGGCGGCACACGAAAGATATCGGTTACCGTTGCTGCCTTCCGGCTCTGGCGGGGTTCGCCGCTCTTAAGTTGCACCGGACACCCGGATCGACGCCACGTGCCCCTGCGCTATGCACGCCGGACGCCCTCGGAGAAGCGGTCGACCCCTCTAAAGCGGGTTGAGGCGCCCTTTCGGGCGAAGGCACCGCTACCTCCCTGGTCCAGCGCGGCACGGGGAGGATAACAAAAGCGCGAAGAATAGAGAATAGAGATTCGCGAGCGCACCGGGTCATTCGGCTTCGGGGGCCGGCTCACCAGGCCAAGGACCCCTCGCGAGGTCGCAACGCCTGGGATGCTCTCTCCTCAGGCGACGAAGAGGAAGTCCCGGCCTTCCGAAAGCCGTTCCTGCACGAGCCGCGCGCGGATGATCTCGCGGGCGCCTCTGGACCCCACCGCGCCCAGGATGAGGCCCGAGCGATTCGCCAGCGCCTCTTCGGGGGAGACGACCTTCACCTTTCCGTTAGCGATGGTCCGGCCGATCTTCTTCGGGTCGATGTCGATGACGTGCGGAACGTCCAATCCGGCGCGCAGGAGGTCCCGTGCCCAGTCGCGTCCGGTAGGCCCGGCGCCCCAAATCGCCACGGGACTCTGGCAGAGCGGGTGGCGCTTGAAGAAGTGCAGCTTCGCCTCGTAGAACTTCTTTTCCGAGTACATTGCATGCGTCCGGGTGAGCCGACGCTCGGAGTCCCGCCAGGAAAGGAGGGCCCGCGGGAGCTTCTCGAAACGCGCCCCCCGTTCCCGCATGCGGTGCCAGAGGTCGAAGTCCTCCGCCCAGCCCGGGTCGTGATAACCGCCCGCCCGCTCGAAGATGTCGCGACGCATCAGCACCGACGGGTGCGCGATCGGGCTCTCCACGAAGAGGTTCGACATGAGCTCGTCATGCCGAATCAGTCCGTTCTGCCAGTCGACGTAGCGGCGCATGCCTTCGCCGGTGTGGCCGATCGACCGCACCCGGGTGGCGAGCACGTCGATGTGCGGCGGCGAGTCGAGCCGGGTGACTTGAAGCAGCAGTCGGCGCGGATGCATGAGGTCGTCCGCGTCCATGCGGGCCAGGAGCGGAGATGACGATAGGGCCGTCGCCGAGCGCAGAGATTCGACATGGCCGACGTGCGCACCGCTCAGGACGCGGATGCGACGGTCCTTCTGCGCGGCCCGGTCGAGGATCTCGAGAGATTCGTCGGTCGACCCGTCGTTGACGGCGATCAGCTCCCACTCGCGCAGGGTCTGGACGGACACGGAGCGCAGCGCCGCGGGGAGGGTCGCGGCCGCGTTGTACACCGGCATTAGGATCGAAACGAGCGGCATTGTTAGCGCGTCATGAATAGTATAGACTTTTAGAGCGGTGAGGATGCGGCTTCCGGCGACCGTCCTGCTGGCCCTCCTGGCGCCTCTGA
>DATGFI010000500.1:0-12823 GCA_035309205.1 Planctomycetota bacterium
TCGGAAGGAACCTTGGGAAGAGCGCGACTCCTTCGAATGCGACATTCTGAAGAACCCCGTGGGGCGAGGAGTACCGATGCTTGCAAACGGCGTGCGTCGACCCCTAATTGTCCCGCGGAGATTCGTTTGGAACGTGATCGCGTAAGAATTCTCTTCCGCTTCCAAGTCATGGCAACGGACTTGCACCTTAGGGATCATCAATCCAGAGGAAAGACGTCCCTAGAGGATCGGCTCGCCAAAGTCTGACGGGCTCTGACGCGCCTAGCGTGGAGGAATTCGCAGATGCTGCGATCCCTGAAAGATCTCGAGGGGTACCAATTGAGCGCTACCGATGGGGACATCGGTAGAGTGACTAATTTCCTTCTGGACGATGAACACTGGACGGTCCGGTATCTGGTCGCCGAAACGGGCGGCTTCCTTGGTGGACGTCGAGTGCTCATTTCCCCCATCTCCTTTCGCCAAGCCGAGTGGTCGACGCGCCGTTTCCACGTCGCGCTGACGATCGACAAGGTCAAAAACAGCCCGAATGTCGATGTAGACAAGCCCGTATCCCGCCAGCACGAGCAGGATTACTACCGTTACTATGGGTATCCCTATTACTGGGGGTACTCGGGAGTGTGGGGGATGGGCGCCTACCCCGGCCCTCTTGCGACTTCCATCTGGACCCCGCCTCCTGTTGAGCCCCCCGGAAAGGCCGGGGACGTCCATTTGCGTAGTGCCGCCGAGGTGCGGTTATACAACATCCAGGGAAACGACGGACCGATCGGCCACATCGAAGACTTCATCGTCGACGACGAGACTTGGGAAGTGCGCTATCTGGCGATCGATACCAGCAACTGGTGGTTTGGGAAGAAAGTACTGGTTGCGCCACACTGGGCGTCCAGCGTCAGTTGGGAGGAGAGGAAGGTCCACCTCGACTTGTCTCGACAGGCGATCAAGAACAGCCCCGAGTGGAATGCGGCTGCGGCCATCAATCGGGGGTACGAGGCGCGTCTGTATGACTATTACGGACGCCCGGTGTACTGGGATAGCGGCGAGCGGCCGGTAGGGGCGCTCCCGTCGCACCCCTCAGCCAGCCACCCCCTGTGAATACGAAGTATGCTTTCGACGCACTCTCTCTAGGCCGGCCGTTTCGGAGTCATCGTTCTAGCCTCACGAATCCGTCGAATAGGACGGACCGGTTTCTTCTCATCCGCCCGGGGCCAGGTGACCAGGAACCCGGAGAGGAGCTTCAGAGAAGAACACGTAAAGGAGAAGTCTCGATGAAGCGAATCCTCTTATTGGCGGCCCTTGCGCTGGCGTGTGGTCCTGCTTGGGCTCAAGACGACGACCCTGATCGAAAGATGCCCAGCCGCGCGCTCTTCACGGACGGGCTGCGTGCCGAGGGCACGCGTGTCCCCGATCTTGCACTTGCCCTGGCCAAGTTCCGGAAGGCCGAGACCCGGGCGAAAGAGGAGAAGAATGAGGACGTGGCCGCCGGCTCCCTGATCCACATCGCCCGGTGCAACGAGAAGGCCATTCCGATGAACCTGGAGGCGGCGAGGCGTGCGTATGAGGAGGTTGCTGAGACTTATCCCGACACGAAACCCTGGGGCGTCCTGGCCCGGGAGAAGCTTGTCTTGAGAGGAGTGGACGTCTGGCTTCGAGATCTAGATGCCGCGCTCGATCCCTGGCGCGTGACGCTCGACCAAAGCCCGCAGGCCCTCGCTCTCATGGAAGAGCGGGCCGCCGTCGGCGGGAAGATCCTTTCCATGGGGAAACTCGCGATTCCCGGCCTGATTTGGGGGCTGGGGCACGCCGATCCGGTCATTCGGGATTCGGCGGCCGGGTGGCTCGCGGAGGTCATCGATGAGAGGGGCATCGCCACGGTGGTGTCCAAATTGAGCGATCCCAGCCCCTCGATGAGGGCCGGAGCGGCGACGGCTCTCCGAAGGCTCTTCCTCAAATACGAAGAGGCTGCAAGCCTTGATCGCCAAGCCCGCAGCCTCGAGCGGGATATCCACTTCCGAACTTCCGAAGGTTCCAAGAACGTGCAGGACCACTTGGCCCTGGAAGTGGCGGCGCTGCGTTGTTCCGCCGCCGCGGCCCGAAGGAACATTCCGGCCAACCTGGGCACCCCCCACATCGAAGAAGCGCTTCGGAAGATCATCACAGACGAATCCGCGTACCCGGATGAGCGATGCGAGGCGACGAGCGCAGTGGCGAGGATCGGTCGCATTTCCGGCGTTCTGGTCGACGCGCTGCTCAAAGGGATGGAAAGCCGGGATCGCAACGTGCGCGCTGCGTGCTGTCGCGCCGGAGGCGCCGTCGATCCTCTCGAGGGCGAGGACCGGCACCACATCGCCGATCGCCTGATGAGGACCCTTTCGTACGAGCCCGCAAAAGACAGCGGTCAAGTGACGCCGGACTGGGCCAACGATGAACTGGTCCGCCAATCGGCCGCCACAGCCTTGGGTCAGATTGGACTCGTCAAGTCGATCCCCTCGCTCATCCGTGCTCTTGATG
The DNA here is from genome assembly GCA_035309205.1 of Planctomycetota bacterium. GTDB lineage: Bacteria > Planctomycetota > MHYJ01 > MHYJ01 > JACPRB01 > JACQFK01. The sequence goes on from DATGFI010000500.1 coordinate 2,506, forward strand.
ACAACAATGTCCTGGTTCGCGGGGCTGCCTTCCTTGCGCTCCATAAGATCACTGGAAAAGACATCCCTTATCAGAAGGGGCTGGCGTATGAGTCGGACCAACCCCTCGTGGAACGCCGAAAGGCCCAAGCCCAGTGGCAGGAATGGTGGCAGGCGAATGGGGGCGTCGCCGTGCTCGTTGATCGCTTTTGGTCGTTCCAGTCGACGTGCGAGGATTCCGATCTCGTGGATCTCTTCTATCCTCCCGGCAATCTCCGGAGTGAGCTGTCCCGCCGGTGGATATCGGCCGATTCCGCCTCCGACAGGATAGGGGCGGGTCGGCTTCAGGAAGAGTTCCGGGCACGTAAAGAGGTCCTGGCGCAGGATGCCCTCGACCTCGGCCCCGAGGCGTTCGATCAGCTGCTGGCATTCATCGGCGGCCAGACGGACCGCGATACTGGACCCAACGCCGCCACGCGCGCGTTCGTAGCCGAGGCCTGCGCCCACTTGGTTCGCAGGGACGGCATTGCCGGAGGCGCCGATAAGCTTCGAAAGCTGCTCCTCCAAGACGAAAGCATGCCCAAGAAGGCGGGTGCCGCCATGGCGCTCGGATTCCTGGGCAAAGATGCGGTGACGGTCGCGGACCGCAAGTTGCTCGAATCCAGTGGGTTGGGCTCGTCGGATCCTGAGGTCCGCAGAAGCGCGGCACTCGCCCTGGCCCTCGTGGGGAACGAGAAGTGCGCCGCCGCTCTTACCCGGTCCGCCCAGGATCCGGACCAGAACGTTGCAGTTGCCGCCCTCCGAGCTCTGGTCGAGATTCATCCCCGGAACGCCGATACCGTGAGGATTCTGGGAGACTTGATCGCGGATGAACCGCTCCCCGGGATGCCGTCCAAGAAGGTGCATGCCGGAGCGCGGGCACCGCTCATTCGTGAAACGTCGGCGGTGGCCCTCGGAGCGATCGCCGATCCTGCAGCGCTCGATGCCCTTATTCGCGCCCGGTGTGATGACGATCAATCCGTCAGGGATGCCGCGAGGGAATCCGTCCAGCAGTTGTTCGTCCTGGATCCGAAAGGGACGAACGACCATTGCTTAAAGGTCTTCGCTGAGGATCACCGGAAGTCCGAAGATCGGAGGGGTGCGCTCCTCTGCCTGGAAGACAGGCACGACCCATCCGTGGGCAAGTCTCTCGCCCAGAGACTCGTCGACTCGAACCCCCCTCGCATGGTGCGAGAGCCCGACGCCGGCATCCGCATCGCCATTTGTGAAGCCCTCGGAACTCTACGGAACAGGGGGATGACGTTTATCGTGGTCGACGCTCTGATTCGCTCCTTGGCCGATGAAGACGAGCAGATGGAAGTTCGTGAAGCTGCCTTCGGCGCCCTCACGTGGATCCGGGGCATCAAGCCGGCCCAACTGGAAAGCGCAGAGCGGGAACTCCGATTCAGGGCGTCCGATCCCCGGCCCGTCCGGGACCTAGCGGTGGCGAGGTGGAAGGCCTGGTTCGAGCTTGAAAAGGGATCGCTCAAGGATCCGGTCTGCGCTCCGAAGGGGCAGTGATGGATGATCGCTGTAGAACTCTGCTTGGACGCCTGCAGATCCTCCACCCGTCTAGGGGGGCTGGGAATGAGATCGGCCAGGGACATCTCCTCAGATATTGAAAGGCGCGTGACATGAGACAGATCAGTCCTGTTCCGGTCGTCATTTCCCTCATCATTTGTGCCATCGGTTTCGGAATGGCCTATGCCGGGTATCAACACTCGGCCAATCTGGAATACATCGGGATCGCAATCGTGGCCCTTGTGCTGGCCCTCCTCGTATGTACCGCGATTAAGGTGGCCAGTCCGTGGGAAAAGGCGGTCGTGTTGCGGCTCGGCCACTTCCGAGCACTTCGGGGGCCCGGGCTGTTCATGATCGTTCCGGTGGTGGACACGATCCCGTATTGGATTGACACCCGCATCATCACGACGTCGTTCAATGCCGAAAAGACCCTGACCAAAGACACCGTCCCGGTGGACGTCAATGCGGTGCTATTTTGGAAGGTAGTCGATCCGAAGAAAGCGGCCCTGGATGTGGCCGACTTTCAAGGCGCCATCGGGTGGGCCTCTCAGACGGCGCTCCGGGATGTCATCGGCAAAACCGTCCTATCGGACCTGCTTGAAGGCAGGGACAAGATCAGCGACGCGCTGCGGATGATTATCGATGTCCGAACTGAGCCTTGGGGCGTGAACGTCATCTCGGTTGAGGTCAAGGACGTGCTGATTCCCCCGGCCTTGGAGAATGCGATGTCGATGCAGGCTCAGGCCGAGAGAGAACGACAGGCTCGCGTGATTCTGGGGGACTCGGAACGACAGGTGGCCGAGAAGTTCGGAGAAGCGGCCAAAACCTATATCAACAACCCTGTTGCCCTGCACCTGAGAGCCATGAACATGCTGTACGAAGGCCTGAAACAAAACTCCACCTTCGTCATTGTTCCCAGTACTGCTCTCGAAAGCATGCAGTTGGGGGGATTCCCCGGGATAGGGCGGACTGGCGGCAACGGTAAAGAGGAGAAGGGTAACGGGAGCGAAGAGGAGCATAAGCAAGCCCGAGTGGTGGTCTGAACGGTCCTAAACTGACGGTGCCTGCTTGGGACATTGGCACTTGCTCCCCACTGGTGCTAGGTGTTCAAGTGGCCACCTTCGCGCTCATCCCGGCCCTGATGATGCTCTTTCTCGGAATGACCTCCATCGGATCCAGTAAGCGCCTGGCATTGTTGAGCGGGAGATGCTTCTTCTGGGTGTTGGCCGGGTCGGAGAAGGGGAGGCTATCCCTTGCTCCTCAAGTTCGGCGATGAAGCTCTTCCGGACGAATAGCAAACAGTAGGTCCCACCTTGACCAGGAAGATCCCCTTGCGCCCAATGGGCCGCCACGGAAAACCTGACAGTGACCCGGACCGCCCGAGCTATCGTCGTCAGGAGCCGCTCGCGGCGGGGATCCCGGGGGGGGAAGGGCGCCTTCTGTCGAGCGGGGCCCCTGCTCGCCGGAGAAGTTGGAATGTTCTTTACATCTAAAAGGAGGGCTTTTTAGTCTGTTCTCCTTGCTGGGGCTGCGGTCGCAAGCGGGGGCCCTGGAGTTGGAAAGCGGCCGGCCCTGGGTCCCAGAGATCTAGGAGAATCGGACATGAATCCCGGAGGCAGCTTTGGATCCGCACGAAGTGGGCTCGGCCGAGGGTGGGACCTCCTTCGCCTCCTGGCGCTCGTGGGGTGCGCGCTTCTGGCGCCGGCCTGCGGAGTCGGGTCTGGCGGAGGGACGCTCACTCCGACGGTTTCCCCGCAGATCCCTGAAAATGTGACGGCGAAAGCCGGGAACGGCAGCGTGACGATTTCGTGGAGCGCCTCGCCGGCGGCGACCTCCTACACGGTTCAGCGTTCGATGACGAGCGGCGGTCCCTATTCGGCCGTATCGGGGGGAACGGGCATCTCCGGGACCTCCTATAAGGACATCCCGCTGACCAACGGACGTGCCTACTACTATGTCGTGTTCTCGTCCAATGCCTTCGGGCAAAGCCAGAATTCCCTGGAAGTGCGCATCGTCCCGGGAATCTTCGCAACCCGGATCGTCGCGGGATCCGATCACTCCCTGGCGCTTCTGGCTGACGGCAGTCTCTGGGCCTGGGGGGCGAACGAGTATGGCCAGCTCGGGAATGGCAGCCCCGGCTCGCTCAGTTCGGTCGCCGTCCAGGTTCCGCTGGCCGGGGTGGTCGACTTTTCCGCCTCCATCTACAATTCCATGGCCGTGCTGAAGGACGGCTCCCTTTGGACCTGGGGGGAGAATCTTTTCGGAGAATTGGGAGTGGGAGGTCCGGTACCCACCAGCGTCAGCACTCCGGAGAAGATCGGGTTCCCGGGCGGGCTCCCCGTGGCGGCGGTCTCGAGCGGAATTCGCTTTGACCTGGCGCTGGGGGTCGACGGATCCGTTTGGGGCTGGGGATCCAATACGAACGGTCAGCTGGGGACGCCTGCGACCCCGACGCCGGTCTACCAACCGACCGCGATCCCCGGAATCTCCGGGGTCTCCCAGATCTCCGCGGGCAACGCCCACGCCCTGGCCTTGACCTCCGACGGCCGGGTGTGGGCCTGGGGGGACAACAGCAGCGGCCAGCTGGGAAACGGCACGACGGTGAGCAATCCCATTCCGCAGCCTGTTCCCAGTTTGACGAATGTCGTCGCCGTGTGCGCAGGCATCTACCACAGTCTGGCGCTGGGATCCGATGGAACGGTCTGGGCCTGGGGCGGCACGATCGCTCAGTCGCAGTGGGGAACCGCCACCCCCAATGGAACCACCCGACCGACGCTGGTCCCGGGACTGAGCGCCGTTCAAGCCATCGGCGCAGGAACCCTCTACTCGGTGGCTCTGCGGTCCGACGGGACCGTCTGGACGTGGGGGGCCAACGGGGTCGGAGTTCTGGGGATCCCGGGGAACGCCAGCGCGCTGCCCGTGCAGATCCCATCCCTGACGGGCATCGAAAGCATCTCCGGAGGACAGAACTCGATCATGGCGATCGAAGCCGGAGGGTTCCTTTGGGGCTGGGGGGACACCTACTTTGGTCAACTGGGGAACGGAGCCAGCGGCATCGTCCCCGCTCCGACACAGACCGTCGATCTGACCGGTCTGCGCTCGGTCGGAGGAGGCTCCAGCTTTTCGGTTGCCGCGACGTCGGACAAGTCCCTCTGGAGCTGGGGGAAAGGAATGAACGGTCAACTCGGGGACGGTCTGGCAGAGCCTCAGACCTCGTACCGGGTTCAGGTCGCTTCCCCTGCGGCGCTCAATTCGCCGCTCGCCGTCGCGACGGGCGAACTTTCGACCCTGGTCCTCAACGGGGACGGCACGGTCTGGTCCTGGGGATACAACCTGAACGGCTGCTTGGGGAACGGATCGTCGGTCTCTTTGCCGCTCACCACCTTCGATGTGCCCGCGGTCATCGCCGGGCTTTCAGGAATCACCCTCATCGCGGCCGGTGGACAGAACGGATTCGCGGTGGGAGCCGGCGGGAACGTCTGGGGCTGGGGATACAACGGCCAGGGAAATGCCGGATGCAGTTCGAATCCCACGGTCCTTTCTCCCACCCAGCTTCCGGGCTTGAGCGGAATCACCGCCGTTGCAGCCGGATCGACGGGCGGACTGGCCGTCGGCGCCGGGGGCGCGGTGTGGACCTGGGGATGGAATACCAGCGGACAGTTGGGCATCGGCACAACGACCGGACAAAGCAATACCCCGGTTCAGATTCCAGGCCTGAGCGGGGTGATCGCGGTCGGCGCCGGCTCCAACTACGATCTGGCCCTCCGGTCCGACGGTACGGTCTGGGGCTGGGGAGACAACAGCACCGGACAGATGGGGGCGGCCACCAGTTCCGCCCTGCAGTCGACTCCCGTCCAGATTCCGGGTCTCTCCTCGATCGTCGCGATTGCCGCCGGCTACGATCACGGCATGGCGCTGGCGTCCGACGGCAGCGTCTGGACCTGGGGGAACAATTCCACGGGCCAATTGGGCAACGGCCTGTTCACCTTCGTTGCTTCGGCCAACCTGCCGGCCCAGGTTCCCGATCTGACGGGCGTGATCTCCATCTCCGCGGGACAGCAGACGAGCCTGGCCATTCGGCAGGACGGCACCCTGTGGTCCTGGGGTTCGAACAACCTGGGAGAGTTGGGAATCGGCTCAGACTCGGTCGTCGGGGTGCCGACGCTGATCGTTCGCTGACGCCGACCCGATGTCGCCGGAGAGACGGCGCGATCGGAGGAAACCGGACCCGGGGCGATGCCCGCCCGGAAGACGCGGGCCCGCCGCGACGCTCCAGATCACGGGAGGTCGACGAATCGTATGGCCAAATACGTCCGCAGCGGCAACGTGGGACTGGTCGGAATCCTGCTGGTCTCCGCCCTGGCGCTGGTGAGCGGCGCCCTCTCCGGCGTCGCCTTCCATCTGGCGGGGCGGTACTTCTATATCGTCGGCATCTTTCCCCTGCTGTGGGGGCTTCTCGTCGGAGCCGGTACGGCCTATGGAGTCCGGCAGGGGAAGTGCCGGAGCGCCCTGATCGGCGCCGCGGCCGGGCTCGTCGCAGGAGCGTCCTCGTACGGCCTCTTTCAGGTCCTGGGCAATCTCCACCATCGGGAATTGGTACGGGCTGCCTGGTCGGGAAAAGCGTCGAGCGATCAGGACTTGGACCGGTGGTATGACGAAGGTCTGTCGAAATCCTTCGGCGGAACGGGGTTCTGGGCGCAGCTGAGCCTCCGGGCCCAGGCGGGGATCAGCCTTCGGAGCCACGGTTCCTCGGGAAACGGGAAATCGCCGACTCTCACCGGAATCGGCGTCTTTCTGTACTGGCTGGCCGAGCTTGCGGTCGTCGCGGGCATTGCCCTAGCGCTTCCGATGGCCGCGGCGAAAGAGCCGTTCTGTGAACCGTGCGAGGCATGGTACGAGAAGAAGGATCTGATCGGGATTCGCAGAGCCTCCCTGGAAGAAGCCCGGAGCCGACTCGCTGCGGGGGACTATTCGGGGCTCGCCGCCTGCTTCACTCCCGATCGGCAGGACGGCATTCTATCGCTCGAGAAATGCTCCCGAGGCTGCAACGGACAGGTCCGCGTGAAACTGACGGCGATCGTCCGGGACAAGCGCGGCAAGACTGTCTCCCGGAAGACGGCCTTCGAGGACATGGTGACGCCCGAGCTTGCCGAAACCCTCCAGAGAGCGGCCGCCGGGCCCGGCGCTCCTCCTCCCGGCGGAATCGGCGGCGCCGTCCCTCCCTTTGCGACGTGATCGCAAGGCATTCCCGAGAAGCGCCGCGATTTTCTGCGCAACCCATCCTTTATAGGCGGGTTGAACAGGGAGGTAAGAAGGAGACTGCGTCATGCCGGCCTTGATCCTCCTGGCGGCGCTCCTGGCCCCCGACGATCCGGAGGTCAGCGCGGCGCTCGAGAAGTTCAAGACGGACTACCACAGCAAGGATCTCAGCACGCGGGTCGCCGCCGTCGCGGACCTGTCCAAGACGCAGCATGACAAGATCCTCGTCAAGCTGGGATCGCTTCTGGTGGTCGACGACAAGGACGTCCGCATCGCGGCGGCCAAGGGGATGGAGGAGCAGAAGGAGAACAAGAAGAAGGCTTCGTTGGAGCTCGCGGGGGCGATCGCGCCCAATCTGACGCTCATCCCGGTGGCCGTCACGATCCTGGAGGAGCTGGGCACCCTGCAGGAGGAGGCCGCAGCCCCCGAAGTGGAAAAGCATTTCGCCAAGACCGACCCCCTCGACGTCCAGAAGGCCGCAGTGACCGCTGCGGGGAAGATCCGCAGCGCCAGCTCCGTCGAGCCTCTGATCCACCTGCTGAAGGATCTGGAGCTCGAGGCTCAGCAGAACGGCGGACGGGGCGGCGGGAAGGTCAAAGGCCTGGGCGGGAAGGGCGGCGGAGCCGGGGCGGTCCGGAGCGGCAACGCCGCCGATCGCGACCGGGCGGCGGAGCTCCTGCCTTCGGTTCGAGGCTCCCTTGGATCCATCACCAAGGCGAACTGCCCGGATGCCAAGGAATGGGAAGCCTGGTGGAACGAGCATAAGGCCACGTTCCGGGTCGAGCGCTAGCGCGGGGCTCGGAGATCCCCCGCGCTAAGGGACCGCTTTCGCCTCGCGTCCTTCTCCCCGGCTTCCGTCCGGCCGTCGACGTCCCCTTCGACCGGCCAGCTCCTCCCTCCCGTTTCCCCAGCTCCGGCTTCCATAGTGCATGCACGGTGACGCCTTGAGGTTCATTGATCTTGAAACTTTCGGCGGAGCGTCTACAATGGGGTGGGGCCGGGGGCTGGGAGTGGTGGTTCGACTCTTGAGCTCGAAGATCTGGGGAGACCATGTCAGAACAGTTCCAACCCCCCGAGGGGGATGCCCCCGCGTCAGCCGACCCGGTCCTCATCCTGGACTGCAAGGGACGGATTTGCGAGGCGACTCCTGCGGCCTGCTCGTTCATGGGGTCCACCCGGGAAGGGGTGGTGCTTCATCCTCTGGAGGCATTCGTGTCGACGCCTCGGGTGGAGGATCTCCTGGAGGCGCTGATCAGTCTTCCCCCGAATGCGGAAGTCCACTTCGGGGCGGAATTGAAAACGAAAGACGGTTCCGCGCGACCGGTCCGACTGAGAGTGTCCTCGAAGCCCGAACACTCGGAATTCACCATCCACCTGGTGCACGACCGCCGGGCCTCGGATCGCTTCCCCGAAGCCCCCGACTTCGCCCGGGCCGTCCTGGAGACCAGTGAAAGCCCGGTCATGGTCCTCAACGGCGAGGATCGCATCGTCTTCGCCAACCGCGCCTGCGAAACGTTGACGGGGCTGTCCTTCTCGCAGCTCCGCGGAAGTGCTCCGTGGACCTACTTCAGCGCGGCCGAGGAGTCCGAGCGGGCGCGGCGCACGGTGGCGGAACTGCGGGAGTCGAAGACGGCCTCCCTCCGCGGGTCCTGGCGGTGGTGCAGCAAGGATGGAGACGTGAGGGTAGTCACCTGGAAGCTTTCTCTCTTCGATTTCGCCGGCAGCGGAACGACCTACATCCTGGCGACGGGCGTCGATGTCACGGAGCCCGAGCGCAAGATCGTCGAATCCCATCGGGCTCAGGAGGACGTCCGGGCGGCTCTCCTGCGGATCCGCTCCGTCGTGGATTCCGTTCCAGCCCTGATCTCCTACGTCGATGGCGACCGGAAGTACCTCTTCGCCAACGGCCGCTACAAGGAGTGGTTCGGCGTCCCCCCCTCCCAGATCGAAGGAAGAAGGATGCAGGACATGCTGCCCCGGGAGATCTATGACGTCATCCGTCCCCATCTCGAACGAGCGTTCTCCGGTGAGACCGTGTCCTTCGAGCTCGCCCTGCCGAAAGCGGAGTGCGGCCATCGATGGATGGAAGTCACCTACATCCCGGACCAGGATGCGGAGGGGAAGGTCCGGGGGGTCTTCGGCCAGGTCCAGGACGTCAGCAACCTTCGTTGCCTCATCAACGAGATTTCCGAGCACCAGACGCACCTGCAGGCCATCATGGACCACGCCCCTCAAGCGATCACGCTGGTCGATAAGGACGACCAGTTCCTGATGGTCGATCGGCAATTCGAAACCCTTCTGGGAGCCACCCGAGAATCCCTGATCGGCAAGAGCATCCGCGACGTCTTTCCCGGCAAGGTGGCCGATCGGATCCTCGAGGAGAACCGATTCGTCCGGGAGTCGCGCCGGACGCGGGAATTCGAGGAGACGCTGATCACCCCGGAAGGGCTGCGGACGTTGCTTTCGGTGAAGTTCCCTCTCTTCCATTCCGACGGATCCGTGTACGCGGTCGGCACGGTGTCGAGCGACATTACCCAGCGCAAGCGGACCGAGGTGGAGGTTCAGTGGTTGAACGAGCGCCTGGAGGAGCGCGTCCGGGAGCGCACCCAGGACCTGGAGAAGGCCGTCGTCGCCCTTCGTTCGTTCGTCTATGGGATGGCCCACAATCTCCGCGCCCCGCTCCGGTCGATGGCGGGGTTCGGGCTCATCCTCCGGCAGGAATATGCGGGCAAGGCCCTGGACGATTCCGCCCAGGACCTGATCCGACGCATCGAAGCGGCCGCCATTCGCATGGATGCCCTGATCGCGGGGCTGCTCGACCTCGGCAGGGTCGCGTCCGAAAAGGTGGAGTGTCGGACCATCTCCCTGGGCCCCCTCGTCACCCGCGTGCTGGACCTCCTGGCGCGGGAAATCGCCGACGGAGCGGCGCAGGTGGAAATCGGGTCCGATCTGCCCGCGGTGAAGGGAGACGAAGGATTCCTCCGCATCGTCCTCGTCCATCTCGTGTCCAATGCGATCAAGTTCGTCGTTCCCGGCGTCCCGGCGAGAGTCGTCATCTCCGCGGAAGAATCGGCGTCGTACGTCCGGATCGTGGTCCAGGACCATGGGATCGGCATCTTGCCGGACTATCACGACCGGATCTTCGGGCTGTTTGAGAAACTGGCCCTTCCGGAATCCTACCCGGGAACCGGCATCGGACTGGCGATCGCGAAAATGGCGATCGATCGGATGGGCGGCCGGATCGACTTTGAAAGCGCGCCCGGAAGGGGATCCCGCTTCTGGGTGGACCTGCCCCGATGAGGACCTTCCGGGGGCTCGCCGCGCGTTCTGGCGATCCAGGATCCGGGCCGCGGAGCGCTCCCCTGGAGACTCCCAGCTCGCCTTCGGCTTCCTCCGGACGCTATACTGCCTCCTGAGGGTCCCGGGGATCGCGAGAGCCGGACGATCCCGGTTCCCGGAGTCGAAGGTTCTTTCGCTATGAAGCCGCTTTCGTTTCCGTTCCCCCCGATCCGGGGGATCCT
>DATGFI010000501.1:0-5690 GCA_035309205.1 Planctomycetota bacterium
CTGGTCCAGGGTGTCGGCGAAGCGGGCGAGCTGTCGTCGCTTTTCGCCGACGTTTCGGACCGAGTCCTCCAGGGTGTCGGCGATCCGGCACAGGAGATAGGAAATCATCACCGCGTCGTCCAGGCCGCGGGGCAGCCAGCGGATGACCATGGCGAAGCTGCGGCTGACGGCCGGCAGGATCTCCCAGCACGCCTTAAAAGGAGGGGTCTTCGTCACTTGGGGTATCCTACAATCCCTCTCCCCAAAAGGGAACAGTCCCGGAAAATATGGGGACGTGAACGGCGGCTCTCTCCGGGCATGTGATTAAGCTTCTTAGACACGTTGGGCCCCATTTCGTTACGCCCCGGATGCACATCGGGGTGGCTCCGACGGCCGTTCCGTGCTATCTTTCGCCATCTCCATGGAACCCCCCAACGGCCCGGCGATCGAGCTCCGCGGCGTGAGAAAGGTCCACGCCCAGGGGCGGCGCGACGTCGTCGCGCTCGACGGTGTCTCCCTCAGGATCGAGCGGAGGGAGTTCGTGACCATCATGGGGCCGAGCGGTTCGGGGAAGTCGACGCTGCTCCATCTGGCGGGAGCCCTGGACATCCCGACGGCCGGAGAGGTCCTGGTCGAGGGGACGCTGACGTCGAGCCTGGACGACACGGCGCTCACGCTCCTCCGCCGACGCACGATCGGCTTCGTTTTCCAGTTCTTCAATCTCGTTCCCAGCCTCAATATCGTCGAAAACGCCTCGCTTCCCGCACTCTTGAACGGCGGCCGCTTCGAGACGGTACGCAGCCGGGCGGAGGACCTCCTCCGGAAAGTGGGCCTCGAAGCCCGGCTGAGCCACTATCCGGAGGAGCTGTCCGGGGGCGAGATGCAGCGGGTGGCGATCGCCCGGGCCCTGATCACGGATCCGCCGCTCGTCCTGGCCGACGAGCCCACCGGCAATCTCGACACCGCCTCGGGCGTCGAGATCCTGAAGATCCTGAGGGAAATCGCCCGGGAGCGGACGGTCGTGATCGTCACCCACGACGACCGCGCGGCGGGCTACGGGACGCGCCTGGTCAAGCTGCGGGACGGGAAGCTCGCGTGAGCACGCTGCTCCGGTATTTCTCCGCGCGCTACCTTCGCCGGCACCCCGTCCGGGTCTTTCTCAGCGTGATGTCGGTGGCGCTCGGCGTCGCGCTCTTCGCCTCGATCGACGTCTCCAACACCAGCACCGAGGCGGCCTTCCGGCGGACGGTCCGGGCGCTGTCGGGGAGCGCGCAGCTGCAGGTCGTGAAGAGCCGGTCCTTCGGCGTCGAGGAGGCGGCGCTCGCCAGGATCGATGCCCTGGGCGGCCTCCAGGCGGCGCCGGTCCTCCAGCTGGGGACGACGGTGCCCGGCTCGCCGGACGGACTGGTGGTCATGGGGCTCGACTTCGCCCGGGAGGCGAGTTTCCGCCTGTGGGACGTGGCCGAGGGCGAGAAGCCGCAGGTGAATCCGCTCGCCTTTCTGGCCGGCGACCTCATCCTGATCAGCAGGACTTTTGCCGCCAAGCATGGGCTCAAGCTGGGCGGCGGCTTCAAGATCGATACTCCGACGGGGCCCCGGCCGGTCCTGATCGGCGCGATCTTCAAGGACGAGGGTCCCGCGCAGCTCTTCGGGGGCAACGTCGCGGTGATGCCTCTCAAGACCGCGCAGAAGCTGTTCCGCCGCCCCGGGAGCGTCGACCGCGTCGAGATCCTGACCAAGGGCAGCGTCGAGGAGGTGGCGCGGCAGCTCCGCGAGGCCCTGGGTCCCGACTACACCGTCCGGCCGCCGCCGGAGACCAACTCCTTCCTCGACGAGGCGATGGCCCGGCTTCGGGCCCTGCTCGGGGTGGGGGTGGTGGCGCTCCTGGTCGGCATCTTCATCATCTACAACTCGGTCTCGATCTCCGTCGTCGAGCGACTCCGGGAGATCGGAACGTTGCGGGCGATCGGCGCCACGCGCCGGCAGGTCTTCGGCGTCATCCTCCTCGAATGGGGAATCCTCGGACTGATCGGCTCCGCGGGGGGGCTGGGGATCGGGATCGGCCTGGCGAAGTCGCTGATCCGCATCTGGACGAAGGAAGTGAACCAGGTGGCCATGGTGGTCGACGTCAGCCAGCTCGACATCCTGCCGCGGACGATCGCGGGGGCGCTCTTCCTGGGAACGCTGACCACCCTCGTCGCCGCCGTCTACCCGGCCAACGAGGCGATGTCCATCAGCCCCCTGGACATGATGCGCCAGGGTCTCTTCAAGATGCGCCAGGCGGGGGGCTATTTCCGATCCTTCCTGATCGGCCTGGGATCGCTCGGGCTATCTCTCCTGCTGCTCCTCGAATCCCTGCGCTTCCCCAACGTGGGGCTTCTCGCGTCTTTCTTCGCCTTTCTCGGCGCGGCGCTCGCCATGCCCCAGGCGACCCTCTGGGTCTCCCGGGCGGCCTCGCCGCTCCTGCGGCGCTTCTCGGAACTCTGCGGGTTCCTGGCGGCGGACAACATCGCCAAGCACCCCCAGCGGACGGCCCTCACGGTGATCGCCCTCGCCGGGGCGCTGGCCATGATGGTGAGCTCCTCCTCGATCGTCGCCGGGATCAAGCACCGCAGCTCGGAATGGATGGAGGACGCGCTCCCCTTCGACTGCACGGTGAACTCGATCGACTATGCGTCGACCCTCTATGCGAGCGCTGCGGTCCCGGAAGACGTCCCCGCGCTCATCCAGTCGGTGGAAGGGGTCGACTTCAGCTACGGCGTGCGGGCGGTGCTCCAGGACTACGGCGAGCGCGACATCATGATCTTTGCGATCAATATGGACGGCTACGACCGGATGCAGAAGCTGCGCGGCCGCAGCGGCTTCATCCTGCCCGGAACGCTCCCGGACCTCCTGTCGGGGAAGGGCGTCATCGTGTCCGACAACTTCGCCCTCCTGCACCATCTGAAGAAGGGCGACTCGGTCGAGCTCTCCACCCCGCGAGGCCTCCGGAAGTTCGAGATCCTGGGCTCCTACGAGGAGTACACGTGGCCGCAGGGGACCCTCTACATCCACCGGCCCGTCTTCGAAGCCGCGTGGAACGATCCGTCGGTGACGTACCTGGACGTGAAGTTCAAGCCGGGGGTCGACCGGAAAGCGGTCCGTCGGGGCATCGTCGACGCGCTCCGGCCGGCCCATTCGCTCTTCGTCTATGACGTCGACGATCTCAAGCGCGTGAGCGAATCGGTCCTGGACAACACGCTCGTCCTCATGAACATCCAGGTGGCGCTGGCGGTCGTGATCGGCTTCTTCGGCATCGTGAACACGCTTCTCATCTCGGTCATGCAGCGGACGCGGGAGATCGGGCTCCTCCGGGCCGTCGGGATGACGACCCAGCAGGTCTCGGCGATGATCCTGATCGAGTCGACGTTCATCGCCCTCGTGGGCGGTGGCCTGGGGATCCTCCTGGGGCTGGCGGGGGCGCGCTGGCCGCTCGCGCTTCACGTCGCGCAGGTGGCCGGCTACTGGCTGCCCCTTTACGTCCCGTGGACGACGGTCTGGGTCGCGCTGGGATCGGCGATGATGATCGGCGCGGTCGCCAGCATCCTGCCGGCGCGCCGAGCGGCCGCGATCGAGGTCCTGGAAGCCATTACTTACGAATAGGGACTTCGATCGGGAAGCCCTGCCGGGTCGGGCGGTGTCGATCGGGGATCTCCCAGCGAGAACCTTTGACTCCTACGGCGGTCAGATCCCGTCGTCCCCGATCTTCCGAAGAGCCGAGGTCGCGCCCCCTACGGGCATGAACTTCAAGGGGCTCTGTCGAAATCCTCGGTAGAGGAGAAGGGCGCCGCACCCCTCGCACTGGTACATCTTGCCGGTATGGTTGCCGTACACGATGGAGAAGTAGTCGCTGATCTGCTCGCTGACAGAAAGCTCCAGCGTCGAGGTCGAGTATCGCTCGTCGAAGTGTTTTGCGAGCCATTCCTTGCGCCGGCCACTCAAGGTCATCTCGACCATCTCCGTCAGGTCGGTAACGATCTTGGTCCAGAGAATGTCGACGTTCTGGTCGGGGAGGAAGTGGGCCTTATACGGCAGGTGATCAGTGCCATCCCTGATGACGTGCCCGCAATCGCAGAGGACCCTCGACATGGTGATATCCCCCCCGAATGGCCGGTCGCGGCGTGGATTAGAACAGCGCGTTCTTGGCCAGGCGCTTGCTCACTTCCCAGAACGGTCCGGGGAAGGAGTGGGCGGCTTTCAGGCAGCTCTCGAGCGACTTCGTGAAATAATCGATGTCGTCCTTGCCGACGACGAGCGCCGGCGCAACCTTGAGGACATCCTCGTTGTGCCCGGCCACCTGAGTCAGGATGCGGTGCTCTTCCATGAGAGGGATCGTGAAGGCCTGGGCGAAGAGGCCGGGATGCATCTTGTGCATCATCGACCAGGCCTGCCGGAGGAAGAAGGACTTCGGCTCCCCGAATTCGACGCCGCACAGGAGGCCCCGTCCCCGGACGTCTTTGATGAGCTCGTACTTCTCTTTGAGCGCGGAGAGCGACTTGACGAGGTAGTCGCCCATGTCGCGGCAGCGCGCGAGCAGGTTCTCGGTCTCCAGCACGTGGAGCGTCGCCAGCCCCGAGATCATGGCCAGATTGTTCCCCATGAAGGTCGAGGCGTGCACGCAGCTTCGATCCAGCCGCGAGAAGACGCCCTTCATGATCTCCTTCCGCGTCACGACGGCGCTCACCGGCACCATCTCGCCGCTGAGGCCCTTCGAAAGGCAGACGATGTCGGGCTCCAGCTTCCACTGCTCCGACGCGAGGAAGGTTCCCGTGCGTCCGAAGCCGGTGTGAATCTCGTCCATGATGAACACCGTCTTGTACTTCCGGCAAAGCTCCTGGACGCGGAGGAGATAGCCGTCGGGCGGGATGATGATGCCCGCCCCCACCTGGATCGGCTCCATGAGGACGCCGGCGATCGAGCCGCGGGAAAGCTCCTTCTCGAGCGCGTCCGCATCGCCATAAGGCACCGGGGCCGTGTCGGGGACGAGCGGTTCGAAGCCCTCCCGCCACATCGCGTGCCCGGTGACCGAGAGGGCGCCGTAGGTGACTCCGTGGTACGAGTGGTCCGCATAGAGGACCCGCTGGCGGCCGGTCGAGGCCCGGGCGAACTTGATGGCCGCCTCGATGGCTTCCGAACCGGAATTCGCGAAGAAGACCATGTCGAGCCAGGGAATGCGCTTGACGAGCGCTTCCGCGAGCAGGCCCGACAGGAGCGAGCAGTCGAGCTGGATCAGGTTGGGGAACGTCTCGCCCAGGGCGTCCTTCAGGGCCTGGCGGACCACCGGATGGTTGTGGCCGATGTTCGAGACGCAGAAGCCCGAGACGCAGTCGAGGGTGCGCTGGCCGTCGGCATCCCAGAGATAGCAGCCTTCGGCCCTGGCCCAGACCTTGTCATAGCCGATCAGCTGGGTGACTTTCGCCCAGGCGGGGTTGATGTACTTGGCGTGGAGCTTGTAGTTCTCCCCGTTCCGCGCCTTCCACAGCCCGACGATGTCAAAAGCCATGAGCGAGGAAGTATAGAGAGATGTCGTCAAAATCTCAATGCCCGCGGAGTCCCTTGCTATAATCTCCGGCTCATCGGAGGACCACATGAAGCTGCTTCGGATCGGCGACCCCGGCAAGGAGAAGCCCGCAGTCCTGCTCGGCGACGGGAAGGCCGTCGACGTCTCCGCA
>DATGFI010000502.1:0-7808 GCA_035309205.1 Planctomycetota bacterium
GCTCGGTGGCCTCCTTATAGTAGCCCCGTGGCCAGCCCGCTCATGGAGCAGTACTCCCAGATCAAGGCGAAGCATGCCGACGAGATCCTCCTCTTCCGCCTGGGGGACTTCTACGAGATGTTCTACGAGGACGCGAAAACCGCCTCGAAGATCCTCGGCATCGTCCTGACCTCCCGCTCCAAGGGCGATGCGCGGATTCCCATGTGCGGCATCCCCTACCACTCGTCGCAGTCGTACATCAACCGGCTCCTCAAAGCCGGCCACCGCGTCGCAGTCTGCGAGCAGCTCCAGGACCCGGAAGAGGCCGATGGCATCGTAGAGCGCGGCGTCGTCCGCGTCATCACCCCCGGAACGCTCGTGGAGGAATCGATCCTCGAGGAGAAGAAGAACAACTACCTGGCGGCGGCCGTCAGCGACGGACCCAAGACCGGCCTTTCGTGGGTCGACCTTTCCACGGGGGAATTTCGCCTCGCCGATCTGCCGGGCGACCGCCTGGCCGACGAATTGGTCCGCCTCGCCCCGAGCGAGACCCTCCTGCCGTCGTCGCTCGTCGAGACCCAGGGCCCGGGGATCCAGGCGGCGGCGGGCGGGATCCTCACTCCGTTCCACGACTGGACGTTCGACCGCGACAATGCGAAGCGACTACTCTGCGAGCATTTCGGGGTGAAGTCCCTGAGAGGCTTCGGCTGCGAGGAGCTCGGTCCCGCGGTGGCCGCGGCCGGCGCGGTCCTAGCCTATCTCAAGGAAACCCAGAAGGGCCCGCTGCAGCACCTCACCCGGCTGGAGCGCTATGTCGGCGAGGGGCGGATGTTTCTCGACCGGCAGACCCAGGCCTCGCTCGAACTGACCGAGACCCTCCGGGGCGGGGAGCGCAGGGGCTCTCTCCTGTGGGTGCTCGACAAGACTCGCACCCCAATGGGTGCGAGACTGCTCCGGGAGTGGGTGACCTCCCCGCTGATCCGCGTGGAGGACATCCTGGCCCGGCAGGGTGCCGTGAAGGAGCTGGCGGAGGACGAAGCGCTCCGGACCCAGATCCAGGAGCAGCTCAAGCGGATCTTCGACCTGGAGCGGGCGCTTGCGAGAGTGGGCGCCGGACGGGCCAACGCGCGCGACTTGGTCGGCCTGCGCACGTCGCTTGGGCCGCTGCCGAATCTATCGGCGCTCAAATTCAAGGCGAAGGGCCTGGGCGTTCTGAAGATCGGCAATCACGCCGATCTGGCGGCCTTCCTGGCGAAGGCGCTCCAGGACGATCCTCCGCACCTCCTGACCGAGGGCGGGATCGTGCGCCGCGGTTTTGATCCCGAGCTCGACAAGCTGCACTCGATCACGACCGACGGGAAGACCTGGATTGCGAACTTCGAGTCCGAAGAGGTCAAGCGCAGCAGCATTCCTTCACTCAAAGTGGGCTACACGCAGGTCTTCGGCTACTACATCGAGATCACCAATGCCCATAAGGAAAAGATCCCGGCAAACTACGTCCGAAAGCAGACCCTGAAGAACGCCGAGCGATACATCACGCCCGAGCTGAAGGACCATGAGACGCTGGTGCTGAACGCCGAGGATCGCCTCAAGGACCTCGAGTATGAGGTCTTTCAGAGGGTGCGGACCCGCGTCGCCGAGGAAATCGCCGAGCTCCAGCAGACCGCGCGCTCGCTGGCCTTCCTCGATGTCGCGGCTTCACTCGCGCAGGCGGCGGTCGAGAACAAGTATGTCCGGCCCGAGGTGGACGACACGGCCTCGTTCGATGTTCGGGACGCCCGGCATCCGGTTCTGGAGGCGATGATCGAAGAGAAAGTCGTTCCGAATGATGTCGTCCTGACCGGGGAGAAGCCGGTGGCGATGATCACGGGGCCGAACATGGCGGGGAAATCGACCTATATCCGCCAGGCCGCGCTGGTTGCGCTCATGGCGCAGATGGGGTCGTACGTGCCGGCGGGCTCCGCGAAGATCGGCATCGTCGACCGGATCTTCACACGGATCGGGGCGGCCGACGAGCTGACACGCGGTCAATCGACGTTCATGGTCGAGATGAGCGAGACGGCGAACATCCTCAACAACGCGAGCAACCGGAGCCTCATCATCCTCGACGAGATCGGCCGCGGAACCTCGACCTTCGACGGCGTGTCGATCGCGTGGGCGGTGACCGAGTACCTCCACGACAAGCTCCGGGCGCGGACGCTCTTCGCGACGCATTATCACGAGCTGACGGAGCTGGGCCGGGTGCTGAAGGGCGTACGCAATCTCCATGTCTCGGTGAAGGAGTGGGGGGAGGGGATCGTCTTTCTCCATCGGATCGTGGAAGGACCGACGGACAAGAGCTACGGCATCCACGTCGCGCGGCTGGCGGGGATTCCCAAGCCGGTGGTGGAGCGGTCCAAAGTGATCCTGGCGGGCCTCGAGTCGATGACGCTGGATCAGGCCGACCGTCCCAAGATCGCGGCGAAAAAGCCCAAGCCCGGCGAGTTGCAGCAGCTGGCCCTGTTCTCGGCGCAGTCGCCGAAGGCCGAGCCGGACCCCCTCCGGACCGAGCTGGCCGGAGTGGACTACAACAAGCTGTCCCCCATCGATGCCCTCAAGAAGCTCGCGGACTTCGTCGAGCGGTCGAAAAAGAAGTAGCCACGTGCTCCGGCCTTTTCCGCTCTTCTGACGGCCCCCAGGCGGCCTCCGGCGGTCCGGCGCGATCGGGAGCCGCCGGAACCAGAAGCGGCGAGGCCAAACGCCGGAGCCCTAGGGATCCCGGATACCCAGCCGCTCCCTGACCTCGGCGGGCAGCTGCGGCTTTGCCCTGCCGAAGTCGGACAGCTCGAAATCCATCTCGGTCTTGTAGGTCTTGAGGTCGGGCTGCTGGTCGGGCATCTTGTACGCGATCTTCACCGACCGCTCGTCCACCGCCTTCACGAGCCGGCCGTCCTTCTTGCTGAAATAGATCCGGAGGGTCCCCTTGGCCGACGAGCTCCAGCGGATCTCGTCGGGCCTCGTCAGCAGCCTCTTTTCCACCGCTTTCTCGATCATCTTTTCCAGTGATTCCTTGAGCGCGGGCAAGCGGTAGGTGAGCACGTATCGGCGGCACATCACGCCTTCCAGTTCGCGGTCCTCGGGCTCCCGGCCCCGATCGACGTCGGCCAGCAGCGCCTCGATGATCCGGTGCGGCGCCTCCGCCCCCTGGAGGGTGCGGACGATGTCCGCCGCGTCCGGGTCGCCTTTCTCGGTTTTCTCGCCCAGGCGATCCTCCGGCGTCCTCCACAGCCCGTCGGGCCCCTTGACCAGGATCATTTCCCCGTTGCGGGCGGACTGGTAGAGCTTCATCCGGCTGGTCAGGATGGATCCGGGAAGGGATTCGCCTTCGCGCTCGAAACGCCCTTTCACGCGGTAGCTGTAGGCCTCTTCGCCGGTTTCGCGCAACCCCTTGCGGATCGCCTCCAAAGCGGGATCCGCCTGGAGCAGGAGAGGCAGGAGGAGAATGAAGCGCATCTCTACCTTAGACGCCGCCCAGCGGGCCTACTTCGCCGCTTCCGTCGCGTGCTTGGCGGCTTCCGTGCCCGCGTATTCCTTGGCAAGCTTACGGACGGCATCCTTCGCGAGCCCCTTGTCGGGGCCCGCCAGAGCCGCCTCAATCTTCGCGTCGCCGGCCCTCGAGACTTCATCCAGGGCCTTGCCTGCGAGCTCGACTTCCGCCTTCATCAGCCGTGCGTCATACTTCGCCACCTTCAGCAGGCGCTGGATCGCCGGCTGCACGATGCCGCGGGCGTGCTCCAGGAGCGCCAGGGAAATCTCGGCCCGGGCGCCCGGGGCGGTCGTCCGATAGAGCCTTACCAGCTCGTCGAAGTATTCGCTCCCAGCTTCGGGGCTCACCGCGGAAGCGAGCTCGCCCTTCTTGAAGACGGACTCTGTCAGCTCGTTCAGAGTCTTCTGCGCGTCGGACGTTTCCTTATACCCGTTCTTCCCGGCGAGGCAGACGTCCACCATGAGCTTCAGGCCTTTGTCCTCGTCGGCCTTCAGCGTGTCCGTCGCCTTGGCAAAATCCGCCTTGAGCCTCGTCTCGTACTTGGTGACCAAGTCCGGCGTGCTGCGAACGACACTGCGAATGGCGTCGACGGACACCGCGGAGATCTTGACGAAGTCGTTCGCGTAGAGATCGCAGCCGACGCAGGTGGGAGCGGACTTGATGCCCCAGGCCTTCTGGTAGACATTCTCCCGGTCGAAATCCATCTTCACGAAGGCCCAGTTCGAGCGGGCGGCTTCGAGGGCGTCCGGGCAGGTGGCGAACTCGTTGGGCTCCTTGTCCTCGCTCAGGGGTCGGATGTAGACGAAGATGTATTTCTTGTCGCTGGGCTCCTGGCCCGTCGCCTTGAGGCGGCGCCGCTCGGCGGGAGTGAGGAGGATGTCGCCGCTGGCGACTTTCTCGATGCTGGGGTACCAGGGAATGCGCTCCCCCATGCCGCCGCGCCCGAACCCGCCGCCCGCCTGGGCCTGCGCGAGGGCCGCCAGGCCCAGCATGAAGATCGGGGTCCACCACAGCGTCCGTCGCATCATTCGGTCTCCCACGTGCATTATTAATACACAATATCGGTCCCGAAGGATTCGGGTTTCGCAAGATTGGATACTTCCCCTTTATCGGATATTCCCAAGGATTCCGCCAGCGTAACAAAGGGGGCCCGGGACGCGATACTAGTCAGGTCTTAGGAGGCCGAATGCGGACGTTCGGAACGGCCGTCGTGCTCATGCTGCTGGCCGGGCTCGCCTGGGCGCAGGAGTGGCCCCAATTTCGCGGTCCCACCGGCCTGGGGTACACCCCTGAGAAGAATCTCCCCCTCACCTGGGGCGGGGAGAAAGGGGAGAACATCGCCTGGAAGTCGCCCCTCGTCGGCGAAGGTCATGCCAGCCCGATTGTCTGGGGCGACCACGTTTTCCTCTGTACCGTCCGCTGGCCCGGAGGAAAGCAGGACCCGAAGGTCATGCCTGAACATCACGTCACCTGCTACGGGACCGCCGACGGGAAGGTGGCTTGGGATACCCCGATCGACGCCGGCCCCTGGCTCCGCAACGATTTTCGCAGCGGACCGGGAGGCGGCTACGCCGCGAGCACGCCAGCCACCGACGGCAAGCGGGTCTACGTCGTCTTCGCCTCGTCCGTGATGGCCGCTCTGGAGATGGATGGCAAGCTCGCTTGGAGGCAGGAGATCAAGCCCTTCTCGTTCGACGTCACGATCGGGGGCAGTCCGATCCTCTTCGGCGACTCGGTGATCTTCCTCTGTGCCATGGCGAAGGCCAGCGACTCCCGCCTCGTCGCCTTCAACAAGTCCGACGGTGCGCTCAAGTGGGAGACCAGGCTGCCGAAAATCAGCTTCGCCCACTCCACGCCGGTGCTCGTCTCCAGCCAGGGAAAGACCCAGGTCGTCATCGTGGCCTCCGGCATCGGAGTCCATCCCGAGGGCGTGCAGGGCTTCGATCCCTCCGACGGGAAACGGATCTGGTGGTGCAAAGGCGCAGGGGATGCCTCGTCACCGGCCTTTGCCAGCGGCATCCTGTACACGGACTCGGGGCGCGGAGGGAACGGGACCGCGATGGATCCCTCCGGGGAAGGAGACCTCAGCGGCCAGATCAAGTGGACGGTCGGGGGGCTCTCCGAAGCGATCGGGTCGCCCATCATTGTGGGCGACCAAGTCTTCCGGCTCCAAAGTCCTGGAGTCCTCCGGATCTGGAATGTTTCCGACGGCCACGAAACGGACAAGCAGCGGCTTCCCGGGGTGAGTTCGACCTGGGCCAGCCCGATCGCCGACGGGGACGGTCGCATCTACTTCGCAAGCGGCGGCAAGAGCACGGTGATCCAGGCCGGGCCGCAGCTCAAGATCCTAGCGGTGAATGAGCTGGCAGACCCGAATCACGCCTCGCCCGCGGTTTCCAGGGGCCGCATCTATATCGCGGGACTCAAGAACCTGTACTGCATCGCCGCAAAGTGAAAGGGGGACTGCCGATGTCGAAGCTTGCACCCGCGACCTTCCTCGTAAGCCTGGTCGTGGCGGGCGCCTCGCCCGGATCCTCCCGGACCCCGACGGGTTTTGACTGGCCCCAGTGGCAGGGTGCCGACCGGGACGCCAAGTCCAAGGAGACCGGGCTGCTCAAGGCCTGGCCCGCGGAAGGGCCCGCCCTGGTCTGGAAGGCCACGGGCCTGGGCATGGCTCACGGAACTCCCTCGATCGCCGCGGGCCGCATCTTCGCGATGGGCAACCGGGAGAAGGACGAGGCGGTCGTCTGTCTGGACGAGAGCACCGGCAAGGAGCTCTGGGCCGCAACTCTGGGAAAGGGGAAAGGGGGCGGGGACGATCCCGGTCCACGGTGCACGCCCACGGTGGACGGCGAGGTCCTCTATGCGCTGGGGAGGGGCGGTGCCTTGGTTTGCCTCCAGACTTCCGACGGCAAGGAGGTCTGGCGTCGCGAGATGCGGAAGGACTTCGGGGGCCGCGTGGGGGGATGGGAGTACAGCGAATCCCCGCTGGTGGACGGCGACAGGCTGATCGTCACCCCGGGCGGAACGTCGGCGACCCTTGCTGCCATGAACAAGAAGACCGGCGCCACGGTCTGGCAGTCCGCCATCCCGGACGATCTCCACGCCGAGTATTCGTCAATCATCGCGGCGGACGTCCAGGGCACGCGGCAGTACATCCAGTTCCTCAACCGCTGCGTGGTCGGAGTCGCTGCCGCCGACGGAAGGTTCCTCTGGAGCTTCGCGAAGCCTGCGAACAAGACGGCGAACTGCTCCACGCCGATCTACTCGGAGGACCATGTCTTCGCCGCCTCCGCCTATGGCAACGGCGGCGGCCTGGCCCGGCTCAGCAAGGACGGCGACCTCTTTCGTGCGGACGAGGTCTACTTCACCAAGAAGATGAAGAACCACCACGGCGGCATGGTCCTGGTGGACGGGTACCTCTACGGGTCAGATGAGGGACAGCTGACCTGCATGGAGTGGAAGACAGGCGTCGTCAAATGGCAGGCCCGGCAGCCCGGGAAGGGTTCGATCTGTTATGCAGATGGGCATCTCTACTACCGCAATGAAGGAGGGAAGGGCTCCGTCTTCCTCGTGGAGGCCAATCCGGAGAAGTATCTCGAAGCCGGGCGCTTTGACCCGGCGGAGCGGACGAAGCTGCCGTCCTGGGCTCATCCCGTGATCGCCAACGGAAAGCTCTACCTGCGCGACCAGGACGTTTTGCTGTGCTATCTGGTGAGAGCCGACCACTGAGCCCAGGGAGAAGCCCGGCCGTCGGACGACCCGCCTGCGAGCCGGCCCCGGACTCCTCGAGCGGAGAATCGTATCGAAGGGTCAATTCGTCGTGGCATCGCGGCGGGACTTGAACTAGGATCGGCCTCCATGGCCACGACTGAGCGACCGGGTGAGCCTTCGTCCAGCGGTCCGTCGGTGACGGAACGCGAGGGATATCTGGAAGCAGTGCTTCGTCCGACCAGCTCCACCGAAGACATCAAGCGTCAATTCGAGGAGATCCTCCGCATCTGCATGGCGAAGAAACCTTCCCGCCTTTTTGTGGACTTCTGTAAGCGTCGGACCGAAACCACCTCTGAATGACTGTCACTTCGACCCCCTTCGCGGCGTTTGTTCTGCGAAGGAGGTGCACGATGACGGTGTCCAAAGCAAAGCCGGCCGCCCAGACCGGCGGTCCCACCCCGGCGGAGCGATCCTGGATTCCCATGCTGGCGGACTGGAAGAAGAGCGGCCTGGGCGTCCGCGAGTTCTGCCGCCGACGTCGCGTCCGGGAGTCCGCCTTCTGGTTCTGGAGGAAGGAAATCCCCGAGCG
>DATGFI010000503.1:0-2923 GCA_035309205.1 Planctomycetota bacterium
TTGTAGACCACACCCATGCCGCCGCCTCCCAGCCGTTCCTGAATTTCGTATCGGGGAAGAATACGGCCGGTCCAGGGATTGCCCAGTGGAGGCGCACCAGGGGGAGCGAAGGCTTGCTCCAGGGGACCGAGGATCTGGGCGCGTTCGGTGTCGGCATCGAGGAGCGATTCGAGCTCCGCCCGGAGCGCCGGATCGTCGCGTCCCGCCTCCGCCAGCCGCTCCGCTCGGGCGGCGGGCTCCAGCTGGACGATCAGGTCGAAGAGCCGCCGGATCTCGCTCGGACGATGCTCCGGATCAGCCATCGACCTTCGGGCTCCATTCGCGGGCAAGCCAGGCACGGCCGAAACGGAGGTCGCGTTCGAGGGTCGCGAGCGATACCCCGAGGGCCCGGGCGGCATCCTCGTTCGAAAGCCCCCCGAAATAAACCTGTTCGATGGCCTGGGCGGGACGCGGGTGGGCCAAGGCCATGCGGACGAGGCAGTCGTCGAGGCGGCACATCGCCTCCGCGCGCTCGTCCGTGAACCCCAGGGGGTTGGAGAGATCCACTCTCTGGGCGCCTCCTCCGCGCTTGGCCGCCTGTTTCCGGCGTGCGTGGTCGACGAGGACCCGCCGCATGATGGTGGACGCCACCGCCAGGAAATGGCCGCGATCCATCCAGTCGATGCGATTCATCTCGAGGAGCCGGAGATAGGCCTCGTGGACGAGTCCGTGAGTGTCGAGCGTGTGACCCTGGGCTTCCTGACGAAGGCGCCCCCGGGCCATCCCAAGGAGCTCGTCGTAGAGAAGGGGGACCAGGCGGTCCATGGCTCCCGGCTCACCGGCTTTCAGGGCCGCGAGCAACCGTGTCACCTCGGCCGTGTCCATGCCGGATTCGAGGATAGCACAACGCCTTCCTGAGGATCAATCGGAGCGCGCCGTCGATTCGTGAGGGGCGGGGCGACGGGTTTGCGCCTAAAGAGATGAGTGAAGAAAAGGAGATCTTCTATGACTCAGACGATGAGAGTGGTGGACGGGGCGAAACTGGATGCGTTCCTGGGCCATGCGGTCTCGGACATGGCGGCCTGCATGGCGGGAGTGACGCTGATCTTGGGCCACAAGCTCGGGCTTTATCGGGCGATGGCGGGAGCGGGACCGCTCTCGTCGGAACTGCTCTCCCAGAAGACGGGGATCCGCGAGAGGTATGTCCGGGAGTGGCTCGCGGCTCAGGCGGCGGGGGGCTACGTGGAGTACGACGCGGTTTCGAAAACATACGAACTGCCCCCCGAGCAGGCGTTCGTGCTCGCGGACGCCGGAAGCCCGGCCTTCCTTCCCCCAGCCTACGAGATCGTCTCCAGCATGTGGCATGACGAAGAGCGTCTGGCCGACGTCTTCCGGAACGGTAGGGGTTTCCCCTGGGGAGAGCATCACCACCGTCTCTTCCATGGCACGGAGGCGTTTTTCAAGACCGGGTACAAGGCGAATCTCGTGGCGTCGTGGCTCCCTGCGCTCGAGGGCGTTGAAGCGAAGCTGAGGTCCGGTGCCCGTTGTGCCGACGTCGGCTGCGGTCACGGCGCCTCGACAATCCTAATGGCCCAGGCTTTCCCGAAGTCCAGTTTCGTGGGCTACGACGCCCACGCCGCCTCCATCGAGACCGCGCGTTCCCGGGCAAAGCAAGCGGACGTCCACGAGCGCGTGACCTTCGAAACCGCCAAGGCGCAGACCTACCCCGGGTCGAAGTTCGACCTGATCTGCTTTTTCGATTGCCTGCACGACATGGGGGATCCGGTGGGCGCCGCGAGGCACGCCCTCAAATCCCTCAAACCTGACGGGACGATCCTCCTGGTCGAGCCGATGGCTGCAGATCGCGTGGAGGGGAATCTCCATCCAGTAGGTCGCCTGTACTACTCGGCGTCCGTGGCCCTGTGCGTGCCGAATTCGCTCTCCGAGGAGTGCGGGGCGGGCCTGGGCGCTCAGGCCGGCGAGGAGCGCCTCGGATCGATCTTCAAGGAGGCAGGTTTCACCCGGTTCCGTCGTGCGGCAACGACGCCCTTTAATCTCGTGCTCGAAGCGCGCCCTTGACGCGATCGGAGATGGGGGGCGGGCCGGCGGTCCTCGGGACGCCGGCCCGCTTCGCATCCGGTGCGTCCGAGGATGCCCAGGAGCATAAGTCAGCGGAGCAGAGTCGAGCCCTTCGATTCTTTAATCAAACCTCCCCCCGATTACCATCCTTCTTGCAGACGGGCGTCGCGGAAGGGTTCCGCGGAGGCCAGCCCGACGACGATAAGGAGGAAAGAATGATGACCCAGTGGATCCGGACGATGGCCCTGGGCGCCGCCCTTAGCCTGGGCCTGGGAGCCGCCGCCATGGCGCAGGACGGGTCGAAGGACCGCACCGAAGACCGGAAGGACATCCGCCAGGACGAAAAGGAGCTTCGAGGGGACCGAAAGGATGCCCACGAGGACCGGAGGGACATCCGGGAGGACAAGGCGGAACTGAAGGAAGATCGCCAGGACGGCGACAAGGCCGCCGCCAAGAAGGATGCCGCCGAGCTCAAGAGCGACCGGAAGGATCTCCGGGACGACCGGAAGGACATCCGTCACGACGAGAAGGATCTCCACGGAGACCGGAAGGACATCCGCGAGGATCGCAAGGACCGACGTGAAGACAAAGAGGACATCCGGGAAGACCGTTCCGATCTCCATCAGGACCGCAAGGATATCCGCGGCGACAAGAAGGACATCCGCCAGGACGAAAAAGATCTTCGAGGGGACCGAAAGGACGCCCGCGAGGACCGGAGGGACATCCGGGAGGACAAGGCGGAGCTGAAGGAGGACCGCAAGGACGGCGACAAGGCCGCCGCCAAGAAGGATGCCGCCGAGCTCAAGAGCGACCGGAAGGATCTCCGGGACGACCGGAAGGACATCCGTCACGACGAGAAGGATCT
>DATGFI010000504.1:0-3743 GCA_035309205.1 Planctomycetota bacterium
CTCGCCCCGCAGTGCGGCCAGGCAGTTGCGGAGGGCCGTCTCCAGCATCCTCCGCCGCGCCACCTCGGTGGCACTCCCCACGTGCGGGAGCAGGACGACGTTTTCCAGTCGGAGCAGGCCCGGATGGAGGTCCGGCTCGCGCTCAAAGACGTCCAGTCCCGCCGCGGCCAGGCGCCCGGACCGGAGCGCCCGTACCAGAGCGGCCTCGTCGACGATGGGCCCCCTGGCGGTATTAATCAGGATCGCGCCGGGCTTCATCAGCGCGAGTTCTTTCGCGCCGATCAGATGCCGCGTCTTCGCCGACAGGGGCACGTGAATCGACAGGAAATCGGACTCCCGGAGGAGGACCTTGAAATCGACGCGCCGGGCCATTGTCGTGTGCTCGAACAGCAGCTTGCGCTCGCGGGACGTGTAAAGTACCTGCATCGAGAAGCCGACCGCGCGATGCCCCGTCGCCTGCCCGATGCGACCCGCGCCGAGGATGCCGAGCGTCCGCCCGTGAACTTCGGCGCCGCGGAGCAGCGTCCAGTCCCAGCGCTTCCACTTTCCCGACCGAACGTAGCGGTCGCCTTCGGGCACGCGTCGGGCCGCCGCCAGGAGAAGCGCCCAGGCCAGATCAGCCGTCGCCTCGGTCAGGACGTCGGGGGTATTGGTCGCGAACACCCCCCGGCGCGTGCACTCGGGCACGTCGATGTTGTCGTAACCGACGGCGACATTGGACACGACCCGCAGCTTCGGCGTGCGGTCCAGGAGGGAGGCGTCGACCTTCGTCCCCAGGAGGCAGACGATCGCGTCGGTATCGGCGTGGACCTTCTTTTCGAAGCGGACCTTGAGCCGCCGGAGCTCCTTCTGGATCGCCGGATCGATGCGGTCCGGGAAGTCGTAGGGTCGATAGACGTGGAACCCCATCTCAGACCGTCCTCGCAAGCTTCTTCAAGATCTCGACGCCGCGCTCCAGGGTCCGATCGGGAACGGCGTAGGACATCCGGAAATGCGTCGACTTCCGGGAACACGCGCTTCCCGGGACGATCAGAAGCCCGCGCTGGATCGCCCGGTTCACGAACTCCGTGTCGCGCAACCCCCCGGGGCACTTCGGAAAGAAGTAGAAGGCGCCCTGGGGTCGCGCGATGTCGTAACGGTTCTTGAGTTCATCATAAACGAAGTCGCGCTTGCGGCGGTAGTCCGCCCGGTGCTTGCTCACTTTGACGTCCAGGGCGGCCACCCCCGCGTACTGGGCGAACGACGGAGCGCAGACAAACGAGAACTGCTGGAGCACGGTCATCTTGTCAATGACCTCGTCGGGTCCGGCCGCAAATCCCAGCCGCCAGCCGGTGATGGCGTAGGCCTTGCCGAACCCGCCGACGATGAGCGGCCGGTCTGCGTGAAGGCCCAGGCTCTCGTGCGGGAAATCGTAGCTGTAGGAAGCGTAGATTTCGTCCGAAAGGATCATCACCTTTCGGCGGCGCGCGACTTCCGCCACGGCCGCGACCTCTCCCGAGGTGTAGGCGACCCCGGTGGGATTCACGGGATTGTTGAGAAGGATCAGCTTGGTCCGCGGGCTGATCAGCCGGTCGAGGCGATCCGGGTCGATGCGGAAGTCCGGATAGGTGTCCAGAAGGACCGGGATTCCGGCAAAGAAACGGATCGAGTTCCAATAGAGGCTGAAATAGGGGTCCGGGACGATGACCTCGTCGCCTTTTTCCACCAGGACGCCCATCGCCAGGAAGAGCGCGGCCGACACCCCGGGCGTGACCAGGATCTTCCCCCTGGTAAACCCGGCCCGCCGGCGCAGTTCCTCCCGAAGCTTGTCCTGCAGTTCCGGGATCCCCGGAGTCGGCACATAGCCGTTCTTTCCCGAACGAATGGCGTCGATCGCGGCGTCCTGGATTTCACGCGGCGTCTCGAAGTCGGGCTGGCCGAGGGACAGATTGACGGGATTCTCGAGACGCGCGGCGAGGTCGTAGATCTTCCGGATTCCGGACAGCTGAAGCCGGTCCATCCGGCGGGCGAAAAGGGGCCTGGGTTTTCGGGGCGCCACGGGCGTGGATGGTACCCTCCCCCGGCGACCCTTGGCAAGAGATGGCCCCGTGCTAGAATAGGGGGCATGGACGCCGAGCTCACAGAAGTTCAGTCGATGATCCGCGACACGGTCCGCGAGCTGGCGCGGAAGGAGTTTCTCCCCAGGGCCGCGGGGCTCGACGAGTCCGGCGAGTTCCCATGGGACAATTTCAAGAAGCTGGCCGAGCTGGGCTTGACGGGCATCCCGATTCCGGAGGCCTACGGCGGGGCCGGCGCCGATACGCTCTCCATGGCGATCGCCCTCGAAGAGATCGCGCGCGCCTGCGGCGCCACCTGCCTGACCCTCGCCGCGCACACCTCGCTCGGCACGATGCCGATCTTCCTCTTCGGCAGCGAAGAACTGAAGCGGAAGTACGTCCCGCCCAACGCCCGCGGCGAGACGATCGGCTCCTACGGCCTCACCGAGCCCGGCGCCGGATCCGACAGCGGCGGGACCCAGACGACCGCGACGCCCACGGCTGGCGGCTGGAAGATCAACGGATCGAAGATGTTCATGACCAACGCGAGCGTCTCCAGCGTGATGACCGTGACCGCCGTCACCGACCGCGACCTCGAGAAGCACTCGAGGATCAGCGCCTTCGTCATCGACTCCAAGTCCAAGGGAGTGACGGTCGCAAAGAAGGAGGACAAGCTCGGCTGCCGGGCCAGCGACACCTGCTACGTGACGTTCGAGGACGTCTACGTCCCGGAAGCGCAGCTCCTGGGCGAGCGCGGCCAGGGCTGGCACTACTTCATGCAAATCTTGGACGCCGGCCGGATCGGAATCGGGGCGATGGCGCTGGGCTTGGCCGAAGGCGCTTTCGACAAGGCGCTTGAGTATGCCCGCGAGCGCAAGACCTTTGGCAAGCCGATCGGATCCCACCAGGGCGTCGCCTTCATGCTCGCCGACATGAAGGTCGAGATCGAGGCGGCCCGAAACCTCATCTACCACGCCGCCCGGCTGAAGGACGCCGGCAGACCCTTCGCGCTGGAGGCGGCCATGGCCAAGCTCTTCTCCAGCGAGATGGCCATGCGCGTCTGCCGCAACGCGATCCAGGTGCTCGGCGGCTACGGCTACATGACCGAGTACGGCGTCGAGCGCTACTACCGCGACGCGAAACTCTGCGAGATCGGCGAAGGAACCTCCGAGATCCAGCGCCTGGTCATTTCGAGGCATCTCCTGGGGAAGATGGGATGAGGACTCTGGCCACGCTCGCCCTGCTCTCCTTGGCCGCCTGCGGGAAGCCGGCGCCGCCGCCCGACCCTCTCGATACCGCGGAATACAACGACTGGAAACAGGAGCAGATCCGGCGCCGTCTCCCCATGGCCGCCGGCGGCCTGCGCGTGCCCGGCCATATCGACGTTTACCCCCCCGAGCAGCGCTCGAAGAACCGCGGAGACTTCGTCGAAGTCTTCATGAACGGAGAGCGCATCGGCAAGTACAACGTCGCGAAGCTGCCGGACGGGACTTGGCCAAAAGTGGCGTTCGACGTCGACTTCAATTCCGGGCCGAACACCTTCGACCTATGGGACTCGTCGTCGAACAGATACTACCGGCAGCAGGTGGACAGCAGATACCTCACGGGCTTCCTCTGCGTTCCGACGGCCGACGGGTACGAGATTCAGGAGGTCCGGAAGAAGGAGGACTAGGAGGAGACGCCCGGGCCCTCAGGAGAACAGATTCC
>DATGFI010000505.1:0-5578 GCA_035309205.1 Planctomycetota bacterium
AACGCCGGCTACGTCATCAATTTCGGCACCGTCCAAGGCGCCCGCCAGACCCAGCTCCTCTGGGCTTATAACGACGGCAAGTTCAAGGCCAAGCTGCGCATCGACAAGGTCGACAAGAACCATTCCATCGCCTACGTCATCGACGGCTCGATGGAGCTCCCGCCGGATACCGGCGACCAGGTCTATCTCAAGGAGCTCAATAAGTCCCTCACGGGCAAGGTGGCGCTCTCCGACGAGAAGCGCGGGGTGCTTGCGATCGACCTGCGCCAGCGCGACGGGATCAAGCCCGGCTGCCACTGCGAAGTGCGCCGCCTGGGCCAGAAGATGGGCACGATCCTCGTCACGGAAGTCCAGAATTGGGGATCCTGGGCCCGACCCGAAGGCGACCTCAAGATCGATCAGATCATGAAGGGCGACATCGTCGAGCTGATCGACGAGAAGTAAGACACGGCGGTTCCAAGCCCGCACCCGCGCCGCGGCCTTGCTCCCGAGGCTGCCCTCTCTCGGCGCCCCCGCCCCCACGGCGAATGCGAAGTGCCCGGCGGGCTTCGAGCGAATTCCCGGAATCCCGACCGGGGAGAGGCGGACAGGCAGCCCAGGCCTACTTCTTGAACTTGGCCTTCAGCCGCTTCTCGACCTCCTTGGGCAGGAAGGAACTGACGTCCCCCCCCATGCTCGCCGCTTCCTTGATGAAGCGTGAGCTCACGAAGGAGTACTCCTCGTGCGCCATGACAAACACCGTCTCGATGTCCGCCGCGAAGGTGCGGTTCGTCAGCGCCATCTGGTACTCGTACTCGAAGTCCGATATCGTCCGGATGCCGCGCAGGATCACGTTGGCCTTCCGCTTGTGCACGTAGTCGACGACGAGGCCGTCGAAGCCGTCAACCTCGGCATTGCGGAACGCTTTGGTCACGTCGCGGATCATCTCGACGCGCTCGTCTTTGGTGAAGAGCGCCTTCTTGGCGGGGTTGTCACCGACGGCGACGATGACCTTCTCGAACACCTTCGTGCCCCGCTTGATGACGTCGAGGTGCCCGTTGGTAATCGGATCGAAGCTGCCGGGATAGACGGCGGTGCTCATGGCCTTCCCACGCTCCTGTAGGTGAAGCCCAGTTCGTGCATCTTCGCGGAATCGAAGAGATTCCGGCCGTCGATGAGCGTCGGATGGGCCATCGCCTTCTTCATCTTCTTCCAGTCGAGGTTGCGGAATTCGTCCCATTCGGTGAGCAACAGGGCGCAATCGGCGCCCTGGGCGGCCTCGTACGGGCCGGAGCACAGCGTCACGTCCTTGAGATGGGCCTTGGCTTTTTCCATCGCCTGAGGATCATAGGCGCGGATCTTCGCCCCGCGCTCGGCGAGGCGCTGGACCACCGCCAGACCGACCGACTCTCGCAGGTCGTCCGTGTTGGGCTTGAACGAGAGGCCCAGCGCGCAGATGATCTTGCCCTTCACGATCCACAGCTCCTCCTCGACCTTCTTGAGGAAGCGCTCGCGGGAGTCGTGGTTGATCTTCATCACCTCGCGCAGGAGCCCGAAATCGAACCCGAGGTCGCGCGAGATCGCCTCGAAGGCGGCAACGTCCTTCGGGAAACAGGAGCCGCCGTAGCCGATGCCCGCGCTCAGGAAGCTGGAGCCGATGCGTTTGTCCATGCCCATGCCGCGCACGACTTCCGTCACGTTCGCCCCGGCCCTCTCGCACACCGCGGCCAGCGCGTTGGCGTAGGAGATTTTGAGCGCCAGGAAGGAGTTCGAGGCGTGCTTGATGAGCTCCGCGCTCTTGATGTCCGTCACCACGATCGGGGCCTTGAATGGCTTATAGACGTCGCGCAGCACCATCTCCGCCCGGCGAGTTTCGACGCCGAAGACGATCCGGTCGGGGTGGAGCGTGTCCTCGATGGCCGAGCCCTCCCGAAGGAACTCCGGGTTGGAGGCCACGTCGAAATCGGCGCCCTTCTTCGCGTACTTGCCGATGACCGAACGGACATGGCCGCCGGTGCGCACCGGAACCGTGCTCTTCTCCACCACCAGGCGATACTCGTGCAGCGACCGGGCGATGTCGCGGGAGACCGCCTCGATGTACGACAGGTCGGCGCCGCCGGAGGCCGTGGGCGGCGTGGGCACGCAGATGAAGACGACCTTGCCGAACGCCACGGCATCCGCGTTGCTGCCGCCGAATTTCAGCCGGCCCGCCTTCATATTCCGAAGCACGAGAGGCTCGAGGCCCGGCTCGTAGATCGGCATCTTCTGCGACCTGAGGAGCTTGACCTTCCGTTCGTCGCTGTCGACGCAAAGCACCTTGTGTCCGCGTTCGGCCAGGCAGGCGCCGGTAATCAGCCCCACGTGGCCCGTTCCGATGATCGAAATGTTCATTTCTGGTTCCAGGGTCTCCCTCAGGTCCTCACCGATCCGTGGGCGCAGGCGTTGGCACCCCGGGCCGGTAGAGATGGCTCCGATTCAGCCCCGCCTTGCCCAGGAACTTGGGCACCACGGCCACCAGGAAGCGGGTGTCGCCGCGCGTGAAATCCTTCTCGAATACCCCCTCGATCGAGAAATCGTGAAAATCGCGCGCCAGCACCAGCTCCTGCTGCAGATACTCGCCAACCTTGAAATCGTACTGCCCCATCACCGAAAAGCTCCACTTCGGCGTCAGGGCCCAGGTCATCCCGAGGGAGAACGCATTCGTCACTCCCTTCACCATCGTCTGGCCCACCGACCCGGTGAATCCCTCGAACGGAGTGAACGTGACCCCCACCTCGCGGACATCCTCGGCGTGAGTTACCGGATTATACTCACCCGATCCGGTGACCGTGAACAAATTGCGGGGTTTGAGCTGGAAGTCGTACTGCAGATTCGACCAGAGCCGCTTCGTGTAGACCCCGGTATTCGGATCCGAGGCCAGCGGGATCCAGTCGGCGGGCGGAAGGAAATTGTTCACGTTGGCGCCGACGGTGTCCCGCCCCGGATTGGGGTAGTATTCGATCCCCAGCGTGAGGTTGAAGAACTCGAACGGCTTGTTGAGCGGGTCCTTCGTCAGAAAGCGCTGGCGGATCTGGAAGGACACCTCCTCGAAGTGGTCGATCCCGTCCACCGGCTCGTACTGGAAGAGATCCGCAGGGGCGACGTTGTTCGAGAAGTTGTTGGTATAGCGCCCCTCGAATTCGATCACGTGCCTCAGGCCGAGGATGCCCACGCGCTCCCAGTTCAGGTCGGCGTGGGTCGCGTGCAGCTGGGTCGTGAGCCGCGCCCCGGTGGTCCATACGTCCCGGAGGCGCTCGTCGCCCGCCAGGTCGTGCTCGTAATAGGTCACACGGTTCATCACGAAGGGAGAGATCTGGAAGTAGCGGAAGTCGAAGGGGGCCTGGAGCTCGGTCAGCGCGTCCACCCTCCAGGTCTGGATGCTCTGAAGGCCGAGCGCCTCGTCGTAAAGGTGCCGGATGTCCACCACGTCGACCCGCTCAGTCAGCAGCAGATTGTCCGCGAAGCTGGGCGCGATCGGCTGGGAGAACATGTTGAAGTCCAGGCGTGGCAGATACTCGTCGAACGTCTGGAAGTCGTTCAGCCGGAATCGGCCCAGGAGGTAGGCGCCCATGTTCTGATTGATCCATCGGGCATAGACGGCCGTTTCCGGCTCCTTCAGCTCCTTGAATTCGTTCGGAAAGAACTCCTCCAGCAGGCTCGGATCCGACAGGTAGTAGGCCTCGAGCTCGACCCTCCAATGCTCGTCCAGGTCCTGTCGATGGAACCAGTGCGCCTTCCCCCGGTCCGGATGAGTGAGCGGCGGGAACTGGGCGTCGAACTCGGATCCCGGACGTCGGCCGTCATCGTGCAGGAAGTAGGTGTCGAGGAAGCCCTTGTAGCCGTCCCACTTGTACTGCATGTCGACGCCACCGGCGAAGCCTCGCACCTGCCGCCAGTCCATTTTCAGGTTGACGTCACCCCACTGCTTCAATTTGCCGTTGTCCTCCTTGAGGCGAATGCGCGACCCAAAGTCCGAATAGACGAAGTTTCCGAAGATGCTGCTATGGCCGAACCGGATCGTCCGCACCGGAAAGTTCATCAGCCAGGGACCGACCGAAAGGCCCGGCAGGTACAGGAGGGGGATGCCGCTGAACTCCGGTACGAGTTGGTCAAAGTCGACGTTCCAGTCGTCTCCGAAACCGGTAAAGCCAACCCGCCCCTTCTTGGTCTCCACGGCCTCTTCCGAACTGAGCAGCGTGGCTTGTTCGACCGTGAGATGATAATGGGGTACGCCGTACGAACAGCTCGTCAGGGTGACGTCGTGCGCTACGAGCTTCTCCTGTGATCTTCCGTTGATGCGGGCTTCCTTGGCCATCGCGAAAAAATCAGCTTTGAGCTCCTTGCTGAAGGCCCGGAGTCGGACGTCCACGATCGCACCCAAGTCTGTGATGTTGTTGTAGTAAAACCGCTCGCATTGCATCCTCTGGGGGCCGCGGGTGATGATCACGTTTCCCTCGGCGTAGATCTCGTCGAAGGACTCCTTGGAGTCCTTATCCTTCCAGAGCATGGCCCGGCTCGCCTGAATCTTGAGATCGGGCCTCTCGACCGTCACGCCTCCGGTGAGAAAGGTGACTTGGACGGTTCCTTCCTCCCACGAAAGCGCATTGGCCGACTGGATGAAGGTCTTCTGCGGACCCTGCGGCTTCTCCGCGGATTTGCGGTCCTGGGCCTCGGCTGCCGTGGCCGCCAGGGCGAGGACGAGGAGCAAGGAGGCTATTCCATGTCGGCCCACGTTGCCCCCCGACTCACATCCACCTTGAGCGGAACGCTCAGGGGGTGGACGTTCTCCATCTCCTCTCGGACGATCCGTTCCGATTCGTCTGCCGCGCGCACGGGCGCCTCGATCACCAGCTCATCGTGCACCTGGAGGATGAGGAGCGCGCCCGTCCCCTTCAGGCGCCGCGACACGCGGATCATGGCCATCTTCATCAGATCCGCCGCGGTGCCCTGGATCGGGGCGTTCACGGCGACGCGCTCGGCCGCGCCGCTGATGATGCGGTTCTGGGACTTGAGATCGGGCGTGTAGCGGCGACGGTCGAACATCGTCTTCACGTAGCCCGACGTTCGCGCCGTTTCGACCGTGCCGTCCAGCCATGCCTTCACGCCCGGATACCGCGCGAAGTACAGGTCGATGTACTCCTGGGCCTTCTTCTGGTCGATGTCCAGCCGCTGCGAGAGGCCGAAGCCGCTCATGCCGTAGATGATGCCGAAGTTGATCGCCTTGGCGCTGCGCCGTTCCGGGTCGCCCGCCGATCCGAAGAGCTCTTGAGCCGTCGCGGCATGGATGTCTTTTCCATCCCGGAACGCCTGCGTGAGCCGCGCGTCCCCGCTCATGTGGGCCAGGATTCGAAGCTCGATCTGGCTGTAGTCGGCACCGACCAGGACGCGACCCGTTTCCGGCACGAAGCCTTTCCGGATGAGCCGTCCCTCTGCAGTACGGATGGGGATATTCTGCAGGTTGGGGTCGCTCGAGGACAGCCTTCCCGTCGCCGCCACCGCCTGGTTGTAGGACGTGTGAATGCGGCCCGTCGCCGGGTTCACGAGCTGCGGCAGCGCGTCG
>DATGFI010000506.1:0-2709 GCA_035309205.1 Planctomycetota bacterium
GGGATGGCCTTCCGCGTGCCCACCCCGACCGTCTCGGTCGTCGACCTGACGTTCAAGACCACGAAAGATACCTCCCTCGATGAGATTAAGGGCGCGATGAAGAAGGCGTCGGAGACCTATCTGAAGGGCATCCTGGGATACACGGAGGACGAGGTCGTCTCCTCCGACTTCATCCACGACCAGCGCTCGTCGATCTTGGACGCCGGCAGCTGTATCGAGCTCAACAAGAACTTCTTCAAGCTGATCAGCTGGTACGACAACGAGTGGGGATACTCCTGCCGGGTGTCGGAGCTCACGAAGCTGATGGCCTCGAAGATGCTCTAAGGGGGGAGGGCATGGCGAAGCTCAGCGTCCGCGACCTCGACCTGAGAGGCAAGCGCGTCCTCGTCCGCGTGGATTTCAACGTCCCGCTGAAGGACGGTCAGGTCGCCGACGACACGCGCATTAAGGCCTCGCTTCCGACCATCCTGTACATCCTCGAACACGACGGAAAACCGGTCCTCGTCTCCCATCTGGGTCGTCCGGACGGGAAGCCCAGCGACAAGTATTCGCTCAAGCCCGTGGCCGAGCGCCTGAAAGAGCTCCTGGGCATGCCGGTGGACTTTCCCGAGCCCCGGGGCGCGGCAGTCGCTCTCCTCGAGAATGTCCGGTTTGACCCGGGCGAAGAGAAGAACGACGATGCGCTTGCGAGGAAGCTGGCCGGCTACGGCGACGTCTATGTCAATGACGCGTTCGGGACCGCCCACCGCGCCCACGCGTCGACAGCGGGAGTGACCAAGTACTTCAAGCAGTCCGCCTGCGGCTTCCTGATCGAAAAGGAAATCAAATATCTCGGCAAGGTCCTGACGAACCCCGACAAACCCTTCATCGCCATCATGGGCGGGTCGAAAGTCTCGGACAAGATCCTCATCCTGGAACAGCTGACGAAGAAGGTCGACGCCATCATCGTTGGCGGCGGCATGGCCTACACGCTGCTCAGGGCCCAGGGTAAGGCGGTCGGCGCTTCGAAAGTAGAAGCCGACAAGCTCGACCTCGCGCGCAAGATCCTGGCCTCCGCGCGCATCATCCTGCCGGTGGACCACGTCGCGGCCGACCGATTCGACGCCGCTGCCAAGACGCAGGTCGTGACCGATGTTCCGGAAGGCTGGATGGGGCTGGATATCGGGCCCAACACGGTGGAGCTGTTCCGCCGCGAGCTGGCGAATGCGAGAACCGTTCTTTGGAACGGTCCGCTGGGCGTGTTCGAGATGGATCCCTTCGCCCTCGGGACGAAGTCCATCGCGAAGTTCCTGGCCCAGCTGGACGGGGTGACGACGATCGTGGGCGGGGGCGACACGGCGGCCGCAGTCGAGAAGTTCGGTGTCGCTGACAAGATGTCGCACGTATCGACCGGGGGCGGTGCCTCCCTTGAGTTCCTCGAAGGCAAAGAACTCCCGGGCATCGCGGCGCTCACCGACAAATGACGGGATCCTTGGCGCATTGGGTATAACCAATTGATTGCTAAGCGTTTAGGATCACTGAAAACTCAGCATCCCGGCGTGGGCAGGAAGATATAATGGCCCCCGATGAAAGCCATCCGCCTTGCGCCATCCATCCTGAACGCGGACTATTCCTGCCTCCGGGACGAGATCCAGAAGGCCGAAGAAGGCGGGGCCGACCAGATTCACATCGACATCATGGACGCGCACTTCGTGCCGAACCTGTCGATGGGGCCGGCCGTGGTCGAGTCCGTCCGCAAAGCGACCAAGCTGCCCTTGGATCTGCACCTTATGGTGCTGCAGCCGGAGAAGCTGGTGAGATCCTTCGCCGATGCGGGGGCGGATTCGATCACCTTCCACGCCGAGGCGGTCGCCCAAGACTACGCGCGTCGCCAGAAGGAACGCGGCTTTGTAATGCAGCTGGTCTGCAAGGACTTCTACGACCGCGGCCGGCTGGAGAGGACGATCGAGGAGATCCGGAACCGGGGAAAGAAGGTCGCCGTCGCGCTTAATCCCGAAACCGAGCCCGAGGTGATCGAGTTTCTCGACCGGGTGGACATGGTGCTGGCCATGACGGTCTGGCCGGGTTTCGGCGGTCAGAAGTTCCTCGATTCGGTGCTCCCGAAAGTCGCCCGCCTGCGGAAGATGTCGCCGACGGTCGATATCGAGGTGGACGGCGGCGTGGATCTTAGTAACATCGAGAAAGCCGCCGCAGCAGGGGCCAATGTGTTCGTGGCGGGGACGTCGGTGTTCCACGCCCCCGATCCCGTCGCCGCGCTGAAAGAGCTGAGGCAGAAAGCCGAGAGGGCGTATGGCGTTTGAGAAGATCAAGAAGTTCATCTCCCGGAAGAAGCAGATCCCGGGCGATCTTTGGATGAAGTGCCCCGACTGCAAAGGGATGCTGTTCAAGAAGGAAGTCGAGGACCGCAAGAAAGTTTGCACGGAGTGCCAGTACCACTTCACGATCACGCCCACGGAGCGCCTGGACCTCATGATCGACGCCGGGACCTTCCAGGAGCTCTGGACGGATCTCGAATCGGTGGACGCCCTCAAATTCGAGGGCGAAGTGTCTTATAAGAAGAAGCTCGCCACCGCCCAGAAGGAGACGGGGCAGAAAGATGCCTGCGTGGTCGGCACCGCGAAGATCTCGGGTCGCGAAGTCGCCGTGGGCATGACCGATTCCCGATTCATGATGGGGAGCATGGGCTCGGTCGTGGGCGAGAAGGTGACG
>DATGFI010000507.1:0-4084 GCA_035309205.1 Planctomycetota bacterium
CAGGTTCGGGCACCTGCATGATATC
The DNA here is from genome assembly GCA_035309205.1 of Planctomycetota bacterium. Lineage (GTDB taxonomy): Bacteria > Planctomycetota > MHYJ01 > MHYJ01 > JACPRB01 > JACQFK01. Next base: position 26 of record DATGFI010000507.1, read on the forward strand.
CGTGCGGTCGGAGACGGTCAAGAACGCCGGCCGTCAGTCCTCTTCCAGGACGGGCGGATACTCGCGGCTCTGGCGGAGGGCGTTGTCATAGTACTCCAGCTGGGCCCGGCGCCAGGCGGAAAGCCGACGCATGAGCGCCCGTGCCTGCTCCGGCTGCGATTCCGTCAGGTCTTTCTTCTCCCCAGGATCGGTGGCCAGGTCATAAAGGAGGGATCCTCCCGTTTCCCCGTCCCGGATCAGTTTGAAGCCGGACCGGATCACTCCGAGCTGCGTCTTCCACGGAGTGTCCGACATGACAAACCGGGTGCGGTCCCCGCGGAAGGCGGGGACGAAGGGGTCCTCCCCCTGAAAGCTCGGATGCGGGGGCAGTCCCAGGAGATGGAAGACTCCGGGAGCGATGTCCAGGAGACCCGACGGCCGCCCGTCCCGCTTCCCGTCCATCCCCGGCGCGCGGATGACCAGCGGGACCCGGATCGCCTCGTCATAGACGCCATTGGCGTGGGCCGAAGTTCCGTGCTCATAAAAGGCATCCCCGTGATCGCCCGTCACGACGACCAGCGTCCGGTCCCACTGTCCGGTCATCCGCAAATGCTCAAAGAGGCGCTGCAGCTGCAGATCCACGTAGGCGAGGCTGTCCGCATAGACGTCCTTGACGACCGAGGTCTTCTCCTCGGGGTACCAGCCGATCGAGATCTTGAAATCGAGTTTTGCTGGCCCGAAACGCCTTGGAAAGTCGTCGGGGACCTCGTAGGGCAGATGGGAGTTCTGGAGATTGAGGTAGAGAAAGAACGGGGCGCCGGAGCCGCGGTCGATCCACTTCAGCGATTCCGACACCGTCACGGCGTCGTCCAGGGAGCCGGCGAAGGCCGGACGGTCCTGGGTCTGGGCCTCGCTCACGCCCAGGGTCTTGGAGTGGAAGCAGACGTCGAGCGCGCCCGTCTGCAGGTAGTTCAGCATCTGCCCCCATTCCTCGTTCTGGGAAGAATAGAGCGCGGTGCGCCAGCCCAGCGCCTTAAGCACGTCATAGATCATGACTCGGGGATACGGGATGACCTTCGGATACCGATACACGTCCCGCGAGCGCAGGGGATAGTGCGAGGAAAACACCGCGGGCGCCGCATAGTCGGTGTGGGCGGCCGGGGTGACGCAGTCCGTGAACGCTGTTCCTTCGCGCGCCAGCGCCTCCACGGCGGGCATCACCTCCCGCGCGCCTCCGGTCGCGCGGAGCTGGTCCGCGCGCAGCGAATCGACAAGCACGACCAGGACGTTCCATCGGTGGACGCGGGCCTGATCGACGTTCGACAGATAATCCTCCATCGAAATCCGGGGACGGCTGAGCTGGCGGACAGGAGGGCCGTCCTCCTCTCCTGCGTCGAGCGGATCCCGGGTGCCCAGGCTTCTGGCGAGCCAGTGGGAAAGCGGCCCCGCGCAGCGGTCCCGACGAAGCCGATAGAGCTCCCCTCGCGAATAAACGGCCCCCGTCGCCGGATCAGTGATCTTCAGGGTTGAACGTCGCCGGGCGAGCTCGCCGGCGGCGGCGAGCAGGACCGCCAGAATGAAGAGACCGACTGCGACCGCGCCAGTCCAGAAGCTCGCCTCTGGCCTCAACCGCTCGATCCCGCGGGGAACGAGGAGGGAAGCGGCCACGGCCCCTGCGACCAAGAGCCAGGGCATCCCCAGGGCCAGGAACGGATGGACCTTGGCGGCATAAGCGAAGAGGCTGCTGAAGTTTCCCGCGGCGAAGCGCAGTCCCGGTCCGTCGAGGAACTGTCCGCTCAGCCAGAACATGCTCCAGCTGACCGACAGGATCAGGAGCAGCGTCGAGGCGATCAGACAGCGCAGGACGGGGATCCCCGGGCTCAGGCGTCGGGGAGCGACGAGGGCCAGGCCCCGGACCACAGCGGCGGTCCCCAGCAATGCGCCCCCCATGAGCGCCCCCTCGGTCGCAAACAGGCAGAGCTTGGCCCAGAAGGGAAGGAGGGGGTCGCCAAGGACGCTTCGTGGGGCCAGTTCCTGGAGCACCCCGTGAAGCAGCGCCAGCGCCAGCCACGTCGCGCCCAGGAGAGAGGAGAGACCTCGCTTCGGGACTCCGGTCATGACTTCCGAGGATCCTCGGGAATGCCCGTCACTTCTTCGACGGCACGGACCAGGTGTCGTGCAGGTGCAAGATCATCCACCGGTTGTCTTTGGAGCGCCGATAGACGGCGGTGACGATCCCGCGCTGGGTGCCCACGTTGGCGATATAGGTCACGAGCGCCGTGTCCCCCTGGATCTTGATGGACTCCTTCCCGGTAATGGTGTTTCGGGGTCCGTCGAACGACTTGAGCTGCTCGTTCAGTTTCTTAAGGACCATGTCGTACCCCGACACCACCTCCTCGTGGCTGACCACGAGGGAGACCTCGGGGTCCAAAAGCCCCTTGATCGCGGACAAGTCGCCTTTGTCGCACGCTTCGTGGAAGGTCTTGATCGCGTCACGGATCATCTCGCGGCTCTGGGCGTCGGCGAGCGGGATGGGACCTTCCTTGGAACAGGCTCCCAGGAAGAGGAGGGCGGCGGCAAGGAATCTCATCAGGGTCAACTATAGCCTTGCCCCCGGAAGCGGTCAAGACAGGCCCCCCCGGCGGCCCAGAGGCAGGCCCCCACCGTCACGGCTAAGCCGATCTCCAGGGGAACTTTCGAGACCGGACGCGGTGGGACGTCCTGCGCGTACGGATTCTGGTAGACGCGGACGTCCCCGTCATAGACCCGCCGGTACCGGCGGGATTCATAGCTCCGATCGGTGATCAGCGTCCGCATGCCCAGCCGGTCGAGCGCCGGGTTTTCGGGGTCCGTGAGTCGGATCAGCCGCTGGCCGGCGACGACGCCGGCCCCGCCGAGAGCATCCGCCTGGGCGCGGGGCACCATGACGCCGTAGCCCTGGATCGATTCGATGCCGAAGATTGAAAGAGGCGGGAAGAAAGGGGTTCGGGCCTGGGGGAAGTAGATGCCGGTTCGACCCTGGACGGCCGCAATCGCCGGAGGTCGTTCTCGGAGGAGCGCCGGGTCGAAGGCCGGATTCCAGGCCAGAAAGCGCGGGATCAGGTCGATGAGGATTAGGGGGATCGCCGCAATGGGGATCCAGGTCCGGTGGGCGATCTGGTCCAGGGCGCGACCGAAGCACACGCAAGCTCCGAAGGTGAAGAAATAGAGATACCGCGTCGGAAGGCTGAAGGAGACGGGCGAAACCCAGACCGGCAGGGGATAGAGCGTGGCCAGGGCCAGGGCGATGCCGGCCATTGCGGCGAAGTAGCGTTCGCGCCGCGCGCCGGCCACCGCGCCGACCAGGGGCAGGATCCCGATATAGACGTTGTACTCGTTGACGGGCATGGACCCCTTGACCGAACCGGGGGCGACGAGACCGGACAGCCAGAGCCACGAACGGAAGCCGTCCCGGTAGAACCAGCCGGCCTCCTCCCGCGGATGGCGGACCCCCCCCAGGATGGTCACCGCCAGAGGCACCAGCGCGACCCCGGCCATCAGGATTCCCGGGACCACGAATCTCCATGTCGACCGCTCCCAGAGGACGACGGCCGCACACGCCGCCAGCCCGATCTGGGGGTTCGTGAAGAAAAGCCCCGCCACCGGAATCATGCCCAGAAGGGAGCGGCGGCGAGCGGCGAGGAAGAGCAGGGGTACGTAGGCCAGGGTCGGCATCAGGTAGTGCCCGTGAAGCCAGAGCATGGCTCGGCCCGAAAGGGCGTAGGCGAGCGCCGCGGCAATGGCGGAAGGAGCCCCGAGCGGAAGCGATCTCAGGAAGAGGTAGAAGGCGAGGGCGGCCAGCCAGAAGTGGAAGATGGCGAAAAGATCGTAGGAGCGGATGGGGTCGAAGAGGAGCAGAAAGATCAGTTTGACCGGCCAGATGGAATTCCAGATGTGGATCCCATGAGGAACGGGAGCGCCGCCGAAGATGTACCGATTGACGAGCGGCAGTACCCCCCGGCGGACGTGTTCGGACGCGATCTTCTCGCTGGGGTAGTAAAACTCGACGGTGTCGCTCAAAAAGGGATTCTGCACCGGGGG
>DATGFI010000508.1:0-2695 GCA_035309205.1 Planctomycetota bacterium
TAATTAAACTATATCACAGGAAAAATGCCGCGGGCACGAATTTATTCCGGAAGGGCCCGAATCCCCCGCGAGTCCCCCTGGGGTCGCAGCGGCGCCTCCTTGCCCCCCCTCCCCGGCCGAACCAGGAAGGCATCGAGGGGCGACTGGGGCCTCGCCGGCAGGGCTGCCGGGGGGGCGTGGCCTGCTTTGCCAGCCTCGCAGTGATTCGAAACATCCCCTTGCAAGGGCTGCTGCTAAGGATACGTACAATATGTGCCGAGAGTACGTATTCGAGGTAGGCTCATGCGGATGACGAAGTTGACCCTAAGCGCGGACAGAGAGCTGATTCAAGAGGCCAAAAAGCTCGCTGCCCAGGAAGGCACGTCCCTTTCTTCTATGTTCTCGTGTTTCCTGCGGGCTGTTCTCATGGGCCGCAAGAAGAAGGAAGAGCCTGGTCCCATTACCTCCAAGGCTAGAGGACTTGTGAAGCTTCCCGCGCAGAAGAGTGATCGAGAACTCCTGGAAGATGCCCTAACCGACAAATACGGACTCAAACGTTGAAGGTATTTGTCGACACGAACGTCCTTTTGGACGTTCTTGCTGAGCGCAAACCTTTCTATCACGAAGCAGAGCGTGTCTGGTCCTTGGCCGAGTTGGGACGGATGGATGGGTACGTATCAGCGATTAGCTTCAACAATTGCTATTGCATCATTCACAAGTACGCTGGACGGCGGAGCGCCGACAAGGCGATCCGGATGCTGCGCGACGTTTTTTCGCCCATTGATCTGACAGCCCAAGTTCTAAACCAAGCGATCGACGCGGGCTTTTCGGATTTTGAAGACGCCATCCAGTTCCATTCTGCCGTACACGCAAAGGTCCCGTGCATCATCACGCGCAATCAAGACCATTTCCCTCGAACTCCGCTTTCCATTCTATCTCCCGCTGAATTCCTGGCCGCTCACTCATTTGAATGACCGAGCCCTCCCGGAACTCAAGCTAGGTACCCTCCCGAAGGGAATGTCCATTCCCGTCCGCTGGCCCCCTCAATGCTTGATGGCAGGCTTGATCGTCCAAGCCTGGCGCCGCGCCAGGGCCATCATTGCCGGCGCGTGATACCCTTCCGCGAAGAGCCAGCCGAAGAGCTTCGGGCTGTCGTCCGCCACCCGCGCGCCGATCGTGTACTTCGCCGGGCGGATCTCCACCGACTCGGGCACCTTGCCCTCGATCAACTGGCCGGCCACGCGCGCCAGTGCGGTGTAGTACGCCTCCGGCGGCACTCCCGTGGACCCCAGGAACACCGTCGGCGGGATGCGGTCGTGCGACGACAGATACTCCTGCGCCCAGGCCGCCGTCCGAGCGAACTGGTTCCACGTCGTCGTGAGCGGTGTCTCGAGCGCGGGTCCGGGCTCGGTCGGTCCCTGGGGCGTGCCGGCGAACTTGATCGAGGACGGCGGTTTGGCGCTGGGATGGACGGGACCCCACTCGTTGCCGTAGGCGGCGACGATCGGGTTCAGCAGCGCGAAGATCTCGCTCGGAGCAAGATCGTAGTCGCCGCGGCGCTGGAAGTCGACCTCCTCGCCCACCCCTGCCGCGATTTCCTTCAGCTCCGCCGCGTTGAACGTCCGGTCGACGGCCGTGTCGCGATATACCCACGCGGCCTCGGCGACCGTGATGAAGCGGAGGTCGGGCAGGGTCTTGATCCAGCGGATCCAGGCCTCGAAAGTCTCGAACGCGACCTGGGTTTCCTCCGGCGTCTTCTGCGGCGGCATCTGCCAGTCCTCGCGTGCGGGGTTCGTGCCGTTCTTGAAGATCGAATCCCAGAACTGCTTGTGGATCCATTCGCAGGGATGGTAGTAGACCGAGATGATCCCGCCGCCCTCCTTCATCAGCTGATCGTAGGATTTCTGGAAGTGCTGCTTGCCCTCGACGAGATCCTTCTCCCCGCCGAGGCCGGTCCGCGGATGATGCGTCAGGTTGTACAGCGTCAGCAGGCCGCTGAAGTAGTGCGGCTTGCCGTCCACGCCGAGATGGCTGCCCGCGTCCATATAGGCCTTCATCCCCCAGTCCTTCATGGCCCCGAAGGCCTGCGGACCCCACGAACTGCCGGGCTGCCCGTAGCAGGTCGGATTGACGCCGAAGATGCGGCGCAGATCGTCCACGCCTGGACCCTCGCGCCTGGAGAACTCCGCCACGCCCTCGTCCCAGCCCAGGGCCGACATGTACTGCGACGGCGTGGGATGCGGGCTGTGGTAGTTCGAGTGAAAACCGATCTCGTGCTTCTTCAGCGCCGCGATGGCATCCGTTCGGCCGCGCTTCTCCAGCACCCGCGCCTTCTCGCCGACCACTTTGAACGTCGCCCGGATCCCTTCGGCGCTCAGGAAGTTCGCGAGTCGCAGGGCCGCGTCGTCGTCGTGGGGCGACAGGTAGTCCTCCGTGTCGAACCAGAGGACGACGTAGACCTTCGCCGGCGGGACGTTCGTGGGCGACGGCGTCGGCACGCAGCAGGATTCGGTCTTGTCCGAGCCCCCGGTAGAGCAGCCCGCGCACGCCAGGACGATCATCCAGGCCAGTCGTCGCATGATGTTCTCCCCAACCTTTCCCATGAGTGGGATCCCGGCCGCCGAATGTCACGGCGCCGGCCCATCCTACTAATGCCATTGGGCCCCCGAGCGTGGTAGAATTCGCGCCCATGCTGATCCACGGGGTGGAACTTGTC
>DATGFI010000509.1:0-4745 GCA_035309205.1 Planctomycetota bacterium
GATTCCGTAAAAGACCTCTCTGGACTTAGAGGCTTTTAGGGAGGATCGCTCATGGCCAAGATTACGTTCAAGAGCAACCCCATCAGCACCATCGGGACCTTGCCGGCCGTCGGCAGCAAGGCTCCGGACTTCAAGCTGACGAAGACGGACCTGTCCGACGTTTCGCTCAAGGATTTCGCGGGAAAGAAGATCGTCCTCAACATCTTCCCGTCGATCGACACGGGCGTCTGCGCAACGTCCGTGCGCAAGTTCAACACCGAAGCGGGAGCGCTGCCCAACGCGGTGGTGCTGGGCGTCTCCAAGGATCTGCCTTTCGCCCACAAGCGCTTCTGCGGCGCCGAGGGGATCACCAGCGTCGTGACGACATCCGACCTGCGCGAGGGATCCTTCGGGAAGGCCTACGGAGTGACGATGAGCGAGGGGCCGCTCGCCGGACTGTTCTCCCGGGCGATCGTCGTGATCGACGAGAAGGGCACCGTAAGATACACGGAGCAGGTGCCCGAGATCACCCAGGAGCCCGATTACCCCAAGGCTCTGGCCGCGGTGAAGTAGTCTCAGTCGCGGACCGCTGCGCAGACCATCTCCAGAACCCGGCGCAGGCCGTCGTCGCCCCCCAGGGACCCGTCGTGGAACGGGGTGCGGGGGATCGGCTTCCAGGCGTCCCGGGAGCCGTCGTACTTCAGGGTCTGCGGGATGCGCGTCAGCTCCTCACGGTAGGCGTTGTCGGCTCCGCCCATCTTGTAGAGGACCAGATCCAGGGAGGGCACGACGTAGACGCAGAATCCGCCCGCGCCGCTTTTCCAGTAGGCGTCCTTCGGCGCGCCGGCGACGTGGCCGTCCGCGTTCACTTCAAACTGCAGGGAGAACATGCAGTGAGGGTTGAACTTCGATGGCCGGCCGACCTGCTCCATATATTCCGGGGGGACGAGCTGCCGGTCGCCCCATCGGCCGCGGCGCAGGAGGCAGTACAGGAAACGGCAGACATCGGTCGAGCGCAGCGCGGTGCTTCCCGCGCCGTTGGCATGGGGAAGCGTGACGTCGCCCCGGTAAAGGCAGTAGTTCCAGGCTCCCCAGCCCTGGGGCTTGGCGAGCCGCTCGTCGATATAGTCTTTCAGCGTCATCCCCGTCAGGCGGCGGAGCACCATCGAGGCGATGTGCGGCGCGGGCGACGAGTAGGAATAGCCGTCGCCCGGCTTGCACCAGAGCGGACACCGGAGCGAGGACGTATCGAGGTCCTTGATGTTCTGGCCCGGCGCGGAATCCAGGGGAATCACCTGGCCCTGGCGGATGCCCGGCGCCTTGCCCTCGCCGTGATAGCCTGCCGACATGCACAGGAGCTGGCCGAGCGTGATGTCCGCCCGACGGGGATCATCGAGCGGGAACGCCTCCGGGAGATATTTCTCCGTGAACACCCGGGTATCGAGTCCTTCGGGGATCAGGTCCTTTTTCTCCTGGAGCATGATGCCGCAGGCGATGCTGGTCCAGGCCTTGCCGCAGGAGGCCATGTCGGGATTGGCATCGCGGCAGGCGCGGCCCGCGTATTTTTCGCAGACGAGGTAACCCCGGCGGACGACGATGAGCCCGGAGTGCTGGGTCGTGCGCTGGCAGAGCTCCCAAGCCTGATCGAGCTTCACCGGATCCATTCCCGCCGTCTGCCGGAGTTCCACCGCGTCCTTCGGCGTCCGCCAGCCGCCCGCGCTGTCGGAGGGAGGATAGTAGTCCTGGGCCTGGAGGGCGAGCGAAAGAACAAGAATTAGAGCCATGGCTTCCAGGTCTCCAGCATCGACTTCAATTCGGCGATTTCTTCCTTCTTCACGTTGGCGAGCGGGGGACGGACGGGCCCGGCAGCCAATCCGATCAGCATCATCATCTCCTTCATCACCGACACTTCGTAGCCCTTCTTCCGTGCGCGGAAGGCGTAGAGCGGCGTCACGAACTGATCCATCAGTTTCCGGAGTGCCGCCCCGTCGCCGCGGGAGGCGACCTCGTGCAGCTCAATCGACAGCTTCGGGGAAACCGTCGCGATACTCGAGGTATAGGTGCGGATTCCAATTGAATAATAGGCGGGCACGTTGTCGTCGCCCACGCCGCCAATCCAGGCGAGCCGGTCGCCCAGACGCTGCATGATCTGGGCGTATCGGCGGGTGTCGCCCTGGCCGTCCTTCCAGGCGACGAGGTTCGGCACCGCGGCGGCGAGCTTCTCGACCCAGGCCGGCGAAGGGTTCACCCAGTCCCTGCTGTAGACCAGGAATCCGAGCGACGTCGCCTTGCCGATCGCGGCGTAATATTCCAGCAGGGCCTCCTCGTCGGCGTTCGGGTAGTACGGCGGGAGGGCGAGGATGGCGTCGGCGCCGGCCTTCGCCGACGCGACCGCAAGATCCATTCCGATCGAGCGGTTGTATCCGACCCCGGCGATGACCGGACAGGCGCCCTGGATCTCTTCCACGGTCGCCTTGACGACGTCGAGATGCTCGGCGGGAGTGAGCGAATAGAGCTCGCCCGTGCCGCCGGCGGCGACGACCGCGCAGAGTTTGTGCCTCATCAGCACCTGGAGATTCCTGCGCAGCCCGGAGATGTCCAGCGACAGGTCGGCGTTGAACGGCGTCACCGGGAAGGCAATGACGCCGCCCAGCTTGCTGCGAAACGTCTTCGGATTCATGCTCATCACCACCTCGGAAGGATACGGGTCCAGTTCGGATCGACGTGTTTGCGCATCTCGGCCGTGTCGTCGCGCTTCCGATATGGGCACTTCACGAAGCGTTCGCGGCCGCGCGCCAGTTGGTCCGGGTCCAGGTCGACGCCCAGCCCCGGCCGGTCGGGGATGCGGACGGCACCGCCGTGGAACTTCACTTTCCCGCCCAGGATCACTTCATCCTTGGGGTCCGACCACGGGTAGTGCGTGTCGCAGGCGTAGGTCAGGTGCGGCGTCACCGCCGCCGCGTGTGCCATTGTCATGACTGAGATCCCCAGGTGGCTGTTCGAATGCATCGACAGGCCCAGCCCGAAGGTCTTGCATAGCTTGCCCAGCTGCTGAGTCGCCCGCAGGCCGCCCCAATAGTGGACGTCGCTCAGGACAACCTGGACCGCCCTCTTTTCGACCGCTTCGGCGAGGTCGGGAAAGCAGGTGACGGCGACGTTGCTTCCGAGCGGCGTCTGAACACCCGCCTCGAGGAGCCGGCGCCGCACGGTCGCCATGGCGTCCATGCCCGCGGTGGGATCTTCGAGGTAGCCGCCGTTGCCGAGTTCCTTCCGGAGAGCCTTGCCGACTCGGATGGAGGTTTCCACGGACCAGGCGCAGTTGGGATCCATTCGGATCGGCAGGCGCGGGAAGGCCGAATGGAGCTGACGCACCGTTTCGATTTCGATCTCGGGATAAAGGACCCCGGTCTTGAATTTGATGTCCTTGAAGCCGTACTCCGCGATCATCTGCTTCACCTGTCGGACGAGGGGCTCGGGCGCGAGGGCTTCGCCGTAGATGTCGGGCCGGGCATCTTCGCCCTCGCCTCCGCCCCCCGCGTGCTTATAGAAGGGGTAGGCGGAGAAGGCGACCTCGTCTCGGACGCGGCCCCCGAGGAGGTCGCAGACCGGCTTCTTGAGCGCACGGCCGCAGAGGTCGAGCGAGGCGATTTCCAGCGCCGAGTAGAGGCGTTGCTTGAGATCGAGCGGGTTCTCGCCGGGGACATGGAAGGTTTGCGAGCGATCGAGGCTCGATCCCTGGACGTCGCCTTCGACCAGGTCGATCAGGAGGCCGGCGAGCCGGAACGGGTCGGCGCCGATGATGCGGCCCTGGAGGGCCTGGAAACCGCCCGTGATGGCGTCTCCGCCGTGCGTCTCGGCGATGCCGATCAGCCCCTCGTCGCTGACCAGCTCGAGGATCGTCCGGAGCGCGTAGGGCTGGTGCAGTCCATAGGAGCTGCGCAGGGGCGGGTCGGCGATCGCGATCGGGTGGACGCGCATTTCCACGATTTTCATGCCATCCTCACCTTGGGAGGCATTCGGATCGCGAGGACCACGAAGGCCTCCAATAGAAGAACCCCCGCCAGGAGCAACAGTCCGGTATTGAAGCCGCCGGTCGCATCTCTGAGTCGTCCCATCGCCCAGGGCCCAATATACCCTCCCAGGTTGCCGATTGAATTGATGAAGGCGATTCCCGCAGCGGCGGCGGCTCCGCCCAGGAAGACCGGGGGGATCGACCAGAATACGGCCTGGATGGTCCGTTGTCCGAGATGGCAGATGACCAGGCTCATCCAGACCAGGAGAGTGGTTTTCCCGGAAAGGACGGTCAGCACGAGACCCACGATGGCCACTCCGCAGCAGGCGGCGGTATGCCAGCGGCGCTCTTCCTTGCGGTCCGAGTGTGCCGTGATCAGGATCATCCCCGCGATGGCCGGGAGCAGGGTGGATCCGGAAAGCAGGCCAAGCTTGAGGTCCTTGGCGCCGGAGGCGGACGCCAGGATCCGGGGCAGCCAGAGGAAGATCCCGTAGGTGACGGTGGTGTTGAGAAAGTAGAAGAAGCAGAGAATCCACACCTTCGGGTTGAGAAGGCTTTCCTTGAGAGGGGCGTGGCCGAGCGCAGATTTCGATGCCCGCTCCCGTTCGAGCTCACCGGCCAGCCAGTCGCGTTCCTCGTGGGTCATCCACGCGGCGTCCCCGGGCCGCGAGGTCAGCCATTTGAGGGTGATTAGGCCGAGAACCACCGCGGGGAGGCCCTCCAGCAGGAAGAGCCACTGCCACCCCTTCAGTCC
>DATGFI010000510.1:0-5391 GCA_035309205.1 Planctomycetota bacterium
GATCTCGTCGCCCGACAGGACGGTCGTCAGCTTGTATTCGAAGATCGTGGTCGTGAGCTTCATGATCTCGAGCTCTTCCTGCTCGGTCGGATAGCCGACCTTGATCATGTACATGAAGCGGTCCAGCTGAGCCTCCGGGAGCGGGTAGGTGCCTTCCTGCTCGATCGGGTTCTGGGTCGCCAGGACGAAGAACGGGTGCTGGAGGGCGTGGCGTTTCCCGCCGACGGTCACCTGGAGCTCCTGCATGGCTTCGAGCAGGGCGGCCTGCGTCTTGGGCGGCGTCCGGTTGATCTCGTCGGCCAGGAGGACGTTCGCGAAGATCGGTCCCTTGATGAACCGGAGGGCGCGGTCGCCGGAGGCCTTGTCCACGTCGATGACTTCCGTGCCCGTGATATCGCTGGGCATCAGGTCGGGAGTGAACTGGACGCGGCTGAAGGAGAGCGACAGAGTCTGCGCCAGGGTCCGGATCATCAGCGTCTTGGCCAAACCGGGGACGCCGACCAGCAGCGCGTGACCCTTGGAGAAGATGCAGGTCAGCAGCTCGTCGAGGACCCGCTCCTGGCCGACGATCACCCGGTGCATTTCCTTCTTGAGGGTGTCGTAGGCGGACTTGAGCTTCTGGATGGACTCCATATCGCCCTTGGAGGCATCGGGATTGAGGGTGGGGGCAAGCGGGTCCATGCGAGATCCTCCGTCAAAGCCAGCGATTCAACGTACCAGAAATACTACGGCCCACCAATGAAAATGGTGGGGAGAGGGGCGGGCAACATCGACTATAATTCCCCTGACATGCCGGTGCGCGCGCTCTCCAAGCTGCTGGGCCGGGTCCGGTACATCCTCCGCGAGTTCCGCTGGCCGCTCCTGGTCTTCGCCGCGCTCGTGCTGCTGGCCGGGGCCCTGTTCTCCAGGACGATGCACCTGCCCTACGGAAAGGCCTGCTTCGGCGTCTTCATGCTCATCTTCGTCCAGCCCAGCCTGGACTTCCCCGAGAACTGGCTCGACCAGGCCCTTTTCTTCATCATCCCCATCGTCGGCCTCGGCGCCGTGGCGGACAGCGTCGTCCGCCTGGGCTACCTCATCTTTTCCAGCAAGCGGAAGCTGCAGGAGTGGTGGATCATGGAAGCCTCGACCTACCGCAACCACATTGTGCTTTGCGGGCTCGGCCGGGTGGGCTACCGAATTCTGGAAGAACTCCTCGCCGCCAAGGAGGCCGTGGTCGCCATCGAGAAGAACGGAGACAGCATGTTCGTCGAGGAGATGCAGGATCGCGGCGTCCCCGTCCTGATCGGCGAGGCGAGGCTCAAGAAGAATCTGCAGCTGGCGAACATCGACAAGGCCCGGGCCATCATCCTGGCGACGAACGATGATCTGACGAATCTCGACGCGGCCCTGACCGCCCGGGAACTCAAGCCGGACCTCAAGGTGGTGCTGCGGCTGTTCGATGATACCCTGGCCACGAAGGTCGCCGCCCAGTTCCAGATGCCCGTCATCTCCACCTCGCAGGTATCCGCTCCCGCCTTCGTCGCCGCCGTGACCGGTCGGAGCGTCCACCAGTGCTTCCAGATCGACGGACAGACGATCCACATCGCGGACCTGCTGGTCAGCAAACTGCCCGCCCGAACGGTCTCCGCCCTCCAGAAGGAGTTCGGAATCTCGATCGTCCTCCACAAGCGAAGCCGCGCCGGGGCGGAAGTGGCCGATCCCGAAAGCCCCGTTCAGTCCGGAGACACCCTCGTGGTGGCAGCTTCCGCCGATCGGATGCGGAGGCTGGAAGAGGCGAATCGTGGCTAGGCTGGGGCGCCGCGCGGTCGTACTCCTGGGCCTCTTGCTCCTGGGTCCGGGCTGTTCCCCCCCGTCCAGGGCGGAGCGGGTCGGAGTCGACCAGGAGATCTCGCGCAACATCCTCTGGCGTTTTCACGGGGACCCCCGATTCGGCAACGTCCGGGTCATCTGCGAAGACCGGCTGATCCTGCTCGAAGGGCGGGTAGATGACGCGGCGGCGGCCGCGGAGGCCGTCCAGATCGCCCGCTCCGAAGCTCGGGGCGGCAGCGTCGAGTCCCGCCTGGAGATTCGCCCCCGCTGAGCGCTCCATTTCCGGCCGGCCCGGCCACAATCAAACGCAACAACCTGGGCACCAAGTACTTGTGGTGACATTGACTCGAGCGTTCGACTCGAGCTATGATCGGAGGCTCATGAGCGAATTCGCGACGATCCCCGAAGTCCTGGACGAGCTGCGAGCCGGCCGGATGGTCGTCCTGGTGGACGACGAGAACCGTGAGAACGAGGGCGACCTGGTGATGGCCGCGGAGAAGGTGACCCCCGAGGCGGTCAACTTCATGGTCCGCAACGCCTGCGGCGAGCTCTGCCTCGCCCTCACGAGCGAGACCTGCGACGCCCTGGGCCTGGGCCTCCAGACCCTTGACAACACGTCCAAGCACGGCACCAACTTCACCGTCACCATCGACGCCGCATCCGGCATTTCGACCGGAACCTCGGCCTTTGACCGGGCCAAGACCATCCTGACGGCCATCGACGAGCGCTGCAAGCGGTCGGACCTGGCCCGGCCGGGGCACATCCATCCCTTGAGGGCGCGCGAGGGCGGGGCCCTCGTCCGCGCGGGGCACACGGAAGGCTCGGTCGACCTTGTCCGTCTGGCCGGGATGAAGCCCGCGGCGGTCATCATCGAGATCCTCCGGGAGGACGGCACGATGGCACGCCTGCCCGACCTCCTGGAATTTGCCCGGAAGCACGGCCTGAGGACCGCGACCATCGCGCAACTGATCGAATACCGCCGCCAGAAGGAACGGATCATCGAGAAGCTGGTCGAAACCGAGCTCCCCACCCGCTTCGGCGCGTTCCGCGTCCATCTGTACCGGTCCCGGGTCGACGAATACCTCCACGTCGCCCTCTGCGCCGGCGACGTCGGCACGCAGAAGAACGGCGAGACGGTCGTCCAGACCGAGCCGGTCACGGTCCGCGTCCATTCCGAGTGTCTGACCGGCGACATCTTCCACTCGCTGCGCTGCGAGTGCGGCGAGCAGATGGAGGCCTCCCTCGAGAGGATCGCCCGGGAGAAGCGCGGGGTCTTCCTGTACATCCGGCAGGAAGGCCGCGGAATCGGACTCATCCAGAAGCTGAAAGCCTACCGGCTTCAGGATGAAGGCTCCGACACCGTCGAGGCCAATCTGAAGCTCGGCCTGCCCGCCGACGTGCGCGAGTACGGCACGGGCGCCCAGATCCTTTACGACCTGGGCGTCCGCAAGATGCGCCTGCTCACCAACAACCCCAAGAAGATGCACTCGATCGCGGGGTACGGCCTGGAGATCGTCGAACAGGTGCCCATCGAAATCCCCCCCAACCAGCACAACCGCAAGTACCTCCGGGACAAGCGGGACAAGATGGGCCACTCGTTCAAGGAGATCAACGACCTCATCGAGGGCACATGAGCGACCTGCTCTTCATCGGCGGCCCCTGCGTCATCGAATCCCAGGCCCACGCCCTGCGCCACGCCAAGGCCATCGCCGAAATTGCCCGCGCGGCCGGCGTCGACTATGTCTACAAGAGCTCCTACGACAAGGCCAATCGGACCTCCGGAAAGACCTACCGGGGGCCAGGCCTCAAGGATGGCCTGGCGATCCTGTCCAAGGTGAAGAAAGAGACCGGCGTGCGCGTCCTGACCGACGTCCACACCCCCCAGGAGGCCAGGGCCGCGGCCCGGGTGGTCGATATCCTCCAGATCCCCGCGATGCTCTGCCGCCAGACCGACCTGGTCGTCGCCGCCGCCAGGACCCGGCGCACCGTGAACATCAAGAAGGGCCAGTTCATGGACCCCTGGGCGATGCGAAACATCCTGGAGAAGGCGACCTCGACGGGAAACCAGGACGTGATGCTCTGCGAACGCGGAGCGACCTTCGGCTACCAGAATCTCGTCGTAGACATGCGGGCGATCCCGATCATGAAAACTTTCGGATGCAAGGTGGTCATGGATGCCGGTCACGCGGTCCAGCAGCCCGGGGGCCTGGGCAACGCCTCGGGGGGCATGAGGGACATGATCCCGGTGATCGCGCGGTGCGGAGTGGCGGCCGGCGCCGACGGACTCTTCATCGAGGTCCACGAAGACCCCGACCGGGGCCCGAGCGACGGGCCGAACATGCTCCGGCTCGCCGACCTCCCCGCCCTGCTCCGCGACGCCGTCGCGATCCGTCGGGCGCTCATGCCCGCCTGACCTGGGGCGCGTCAGGCGCCGTCGCGCACCAGGAGGTAGCGGGTGTGCGGCACCGGAGTGCGGGAGACGTGCTCGGGCAACGTATGCTGGACGGCGATCCCCGGGATCAGGTCGATCCCGGCGTGATGAAAAACCGCCCGGACGAAAGCCGAGCAGAACCTGGAATCCTTCTCCTTCCCCTGGTCCAGGGTCTTCCGCATCATCGCCCAGTACGTCTGCAGGATCCCGTGCAGGTCGTACTTCGTCCGCTTGGCCACGAGGTCCAGGCCGGCCACGATGATTCGATGGGCGTCCTTCTCCCGGAGTCCAAGATCAAGGACGCCCAGGTTGGGCCAATCCTTCTCGTCGGCGTACTTGTCGATGCGGTTCTCCTGGACGCCGTTGCGCAGCTGGCCCTTCCCCAGGTCGAGGTCGCTCTCGATCAGCCACGACTGCCCGTCGATCCGCTCCCCTTGGAAGACGACCGCGTGCGACCAGAGGCTTGGTTTGGCCTCGTCGTCCAATCCGCTCTGCCCGAGCCGGATGGCGCGGTCGACCGGGGAGTTGCCGCCCAGGAGACCGACGCAGCCGGGCTTCGCGTACTTCTTCAGGAACTCGAGGTTGCTGAGATCCTTCAGGCGGTGGATCCTGTTTTCCGGCATCGGCTCACCTGATCCCGAAGTCCTGGAAGTCTTCGGCGGTCTCCCCGTAGGAAACCGCGATGTCCGACACGCGCGCCTCCTCCGGCCCGCGATAGCACCAGGCGATCAGCTGCTCCACCTGCTCCTTCGTCCCCTGGGCCACCGCCTCGACCCGGCCGTCGGGAAGATTCCGCACCCAGCCCGTCACCCCGATCCCCTGGGCCGCCCGCTGGCAGGACCAGCGATATCCCACCCCCTGGACCATGCCGGAGATCCACAGGTGCGCGCGGACCATCAGAGCTTCCGGAAGACCCCGACCACCACGCCCTGGACCTCGACGCGGTCGACGATGATCGGCGACATTTCCGCGTTGGCCGGCTGCAGCCGGATCCTCCCGTTCTCGCGATAGAGCCGTTTGAGCGTCGCCTCGCCGCCGTCGAGCAGCGCGACCACGGTCTCGCCGTTGCGGGCGGAGGTGGTCCGCTCCACGATGACGAAATCGCCGTCCCGGATGTGGTCCTCGATCATCGAGTTTCCTCGCACCTC
>DATGFI010000511.1:0-4189 GCA_035309205.1 Planctomycetota bacterium
TCGCAGGTGGGCCGGGTTCGGCACCCTTTCCGATCAGGGCTGCCGCGTCACCCATTGGAGTCCTCCCAGCACGTGTTGCCGGCCGAAGGGAGTGAGAAGCGCGCGGGGGTCGTGTCCAATGGCCGTGTAGAAGAATCGCCCTCCTTCGAATTCCCGGCACCAGGCCGCCGGATGGTCCTTTCCCATCGGCTTGCCCCCGAGCGTGTCGAACTTCTTCCGAACCGGCACGTACGTCGACTCGTCGAGCCGCAGGAGGACCTGGACTCCCGGAATCTCCCCGACGCTCCGATCGTAACAGAGCCACTCTTCCTCGAACCAGAGCTCCGAGCCTTGACCCTTCAGGGCGGGATGCCCGGACGCCTTGGGTTCGACCAGGAGCCGTGCCCGCGCCCGATCCGAATCACTGTTGAAGTCGCATCCGACGAGGCCTGCCCACCAGTCCCAGGTGTGATGGTGCACCGCGGCGGCGTGCATGGCGACAATCCCGTGCCCATGCCGATACCATTCCACGAGCGACGCCCGCTGAACTTCGCTTAGGGCGTTGCCCAGATCCGTCGTACTGACAAAGACGACCACGTCATATCGCGCCAGATCGTCGGGATTGAAGATCTCGGGGTGATCCGTGGTATCGACGTTGAACCCGTTCTCCCAGCCGAAATGTTGGAACCAGTGTCCCAGGGAATCCAGGGACGCATGCCGATACCACGCGGGCTTGAGGAAAACCAGGACATCTCTCAGACGTCCTTCGGACATGCGGACGGGCGACGGCAAGGAGGGTGCATTCATTCTCCAGAACAGGAGCGTGAGCGCGAGAAAACCCGCGCTCAGGAGTCCCAGCCAGGTTCTCATGGTCTTTCTCCCTTGAATGGGGTGGCGGGCTTGGCCGGCAAAGCGCCGCCGGGCAGACGGGACGCCGCCTGAGCAACCAGGAGGGCCCGCTCGCACGCGTGCCGAATATGTCTGGTGATTCGATCACGCGCGGCCTTTGCGTCGGATCGACGCAGCGCGGCGAGGATGCCCAGGTGCTCGGACGCGGAGCGGGTCATCGACTCCAGCTCATCGGCGGCATACTCGGGCCGGTAGGAAAGCAGTTCCGATACTGTATGGAGACGTGAAAGTTCCTTCCGGATTTGCTCGTTGCCGGCCGCTTGGGCGATCGTCTGATGGAACGCCGCATCCGCGGCGACGAGACGATCCCGGAGGGTCCAGGTCCATTTTCCCGTCCGCCGGTACTCTCCGAGAGCAGCTGAGATTTCTTCGCAGAGATCGACCAACTGACCCATCTGCGCTCCGGTCATCCCTTCGGCAGCCTTTTCCACGGTAAAGCACTCCAGGACCTCGCGCATCTGGTAGATCTCGCGGAGGTCCTGGGGCGAGCACGCGCGGACGTAGCTTCCCAGGCCGGGCACGCGCTCCACCAGACCGTCGCCCGCCAACTGATCGATCGCCTCCCGGAGCGGGATCCGGCTCACTCCGAGCTTCTTGGAAAGAGGGATTTCCCGAAGCCGCTCTCCCGGCAGTATCGAGCGGTGGAGGAGCTGTCCGCGCAACTGCTGGTACGCCTGTTCCTTCTTGGTCATCGAACCTCTGCGGATGCCCTATATACAATGTATACAATATACCCCCCCGAAGAGTTTCACCCGCATCGCCCCGTCGGGAACCGGCCCCGCCGGGCCTCGCCGGCGATCAGAGGGGAGACGGCGGCGCCGGGTTGACGCGTCGGAATGGGCATCCGGCGGGACCCGCCGCGGGATCAGAGGCCCGTCCGGCCCATTTCCCCGAGTCTTCCCTTGCGCGACAGGAGCCCTCGCAGGGTGGCCTTCAGCTCCTCCCCGTCCCAGGGCTTCCGCACCATCCACTCGATCGCTTCGATCCGCGTCCGCTTGAGCACCTCCGTCAGATCCGACTGTCCCGTCAGCATGACCCGGATCGTCGAGGGGGAGCACGCCCGTACCATCTCCAGGAGGTCCAGACCGGAGATGCCCGGCATCCTCTGGTCGGCGATCACCAGGCTAGCCTTCCTCTGGAGGATCCACGTTATCGCCTCGTCGGGCTTCTCGGTCGTCAGCAGATGGAACGACTCCTTCCGGAGCAGGCGCTGGAGAGAGCTCAGGATGGCCGGCTCGTCGTCGACGCAGACCACGACCGGAAACTCGGCAGGATCGCTCATCCTGGCTCCCTCCTCGGCTCTCCGCCCCCGGCGCGAGTCTCCGCCTGGATCGGCAGATGGACCAGGAACACTGCGCCCTTCCCTATTTCCGATCGGGCCTCGAGGCGCCCTCCGTGCGCATGGATGATCTTGTAGGCGACGTGGAGTCCCAGGCCGGTCCCCTTTCCCACCGGCTTGGTCGTGAAGAACGGGAGAAACAGTTTCTCCAGATTCTCCCGCGGGATGCCCGGACCTGTATCGTGGATCGAGACGACGACCCCATCCGCTTCGCACTCGGTGCGCAGAAAGATCTCCCCTTTTTTCCCTTCCAGGGCCTGGGCGGCGTTCACGAGGAGGTTCACGAAAACCTGTTCGATCTGGACGGGGAAGCAAGTCACGGGAGGGAGGTCACCGAAATCCCGATGGAGGGTGACGTTGTACTTGAGCTCGTTGAGGCAAAGTTCCACGGAATTCTCCAGAAGCTGGCGGATATCCACCGTCCTCAGGAGCGCCTCGTCGGGATGAACGAATTCCCGAAGGCCCCGGACGATGTTGCGGATGCGTTCCGCCCCTCTTTGGCAGTCCGCGATCGCGCTGTCGAAATCCTGGAGGAGGAAGTCGAGCTCCTTTCTCGCGAGTTTGCCGGGCCGCGCGGCCGTCGCGGTCGCGGACCCCTCCGACGCTGACGCGGGCACTGGATCCTCCGCTTCCGCCCTCAGATGCTGGCCTAGCTCCAGCAGGTAGCCGCGTACCGTGGAAAGATTCGAAAGAATATAGCTCGTGGGATTGTTGATCTCGTGGGCGATGCCCGCGGCCAGCTGACCCGTCGCCTGCAGCTTCTGGCCCTGAAGCAGTTCCGCCTGGGCACGGTCCCGTTCCCGCTCGGCGCGCTCTCGCTCCGCGATCTCGCAGGTGAGCCGCTCGTTCGCCTCCGCCAAAAGCTCGCCCTTCCGGTTCAGATCCAGGAAGAAGCGCACCTTCGATCGGAGCACTTCCGGCAGGAAGGGTTTGAAGAGGCAGTCGACCGCGCCCACGTCATAGCATCTCCCGATATTCTCGGAACTTTCGTCGAGCCCGGTGACGAAGATGATCGGCGTGTGCCGGGTCTTGGGGCGCGACCGAAGGAAGGCCGCCGTCTCGAATCCGTCCATCTCCGGCATCCGGACATCCAGGAGGACGACGGCGAATTCCTCTTCAAGAGACAGACGGAGGGCCTCCCGTCCAGACGAGGCCGTCACGATCCGCTCGCCCAGCGCCTCCAGGACCGCCGAAACGGCCTGGCGCCCGTCCGGGCGGTCGTCGACCACCAGGATCGCTGCGGTCCGGGAATTCCCAGCTGGCTCCTGGCTCGGGGCTTTCATGGGGCCCTCCTGTGAGCAGTCGATCACCGTCTAAAGTTGCTTCTTGATCAACTTCCGCTCCGATTCGTCCACGTGGAGCAGCACCGAGGGGGAGGTCGGCTTCAGGCCGGAGAAGTGAAGTCCCTGTCCGTTGCCTCGCGGGAGGCGGGGAGGCGTAGACTCCAGGAGGATCAATTCCGCGTCCGGGTGCGCCTTTCGGAAGGGTTCGACCAGGTCCCAGTTCCCCCGGCTCCCCGGGGTGTCATCCAGGATGATGAGTTCCGGGAAGGCATCCGCGGACTGCTTGAGGGCCTCCTCGAGGGTATTCGCCATCCGGACCTCCGCCCCGCGGCGGCGCAGCTGGACCCGGACCTCCCGGCTCCAGGATAGATCGCGGTCCGCGAAGACAATCATCGGCGCTCTGGTCGTCATGCTGCACCTCCGCGGTGGAACCGTTAGGGCGACCCCTTGCGCTGGATGGAATCATGGCTGCACGGGTCTTGTGCCTCACGCTGGAACAGGAATTCTCGCAGCGTGGTGCGCAGCATCAAATCGTCCCAGGGCTTGGCGATCAGGCATTCCACGAACGGTCGGAGTCCCGTCTGCTGGGCAGTCTCGCGGCCGTACCCGGTCAGCATGAGCCGGGCGGTCTCGGGGGAGCGCTCGGACACCCGTTCGAGGAGCTCCGTTCCGCTGATCT
>DATGFI010000512.1:0-4248 GCA_035309205.1 Planctomycetota bacterium
CCTCGCGCTCCTGTCAGGCCTCGCTTCCGCGCAGGAAAAGAAGCGGACCGGCTGCGCTCCCCCCGACGAGTGCGTCAAGGCCATGAAGGTCCACGAGGGCCTCGAGGCGAGCTTCTGGGCCGGCGAGCCCGGCCTCATCAATCCCACCAACATGGACATCGACGAGCGCGGGCGCATCTGGTGCGTCGAGTCGATGAACTACCGCGGCTCGAAGATGCGCCCCGAGGGCGACCGCATCGTCATCATGGAGGATACCAAGGGCCAGGGCAAGGCCGACAGCTATAAGGTCTTCTACCAGGACAAGGCCATCATCGGCCCCCTGGGAATCACGGTGCTGGGGAACAAGGTCTACGTCGCCCAGTCGCCGCGCATGTGGGTCTTCACCATCGACGACTCCGGGGACAAGGCGGTCGGTCCTCCCGAGGTGCTCTTCGACGGCTTTACGGGCGAGAACCACGACCACGGCCTTCACTCGATCATGTTCGGCCCCGACGGCCGCTTCTATTTCAACTCGGGGAACGCGGGGATCGACGGCGCCCGCGTCAAGAACGGCAAGGGCGAACCCGTCGTCGACTCGACCGGCAGCGAGGTGGGCGCGAAGGCTACCAAGTGGCGCGGCGGCCCGCGCGGCGGCGCCGGACAGCATTACACCAACGGCATGGCCTTCCGCTGCAATCCCGACGGTTCGGGCTTCGAGACGCTCGGCTACAACTTCCGCAACAATTACGAGGTCTGCTCCGACTCCTTCGGCACCGCCTGGCAGTCGGACAACGACGACGACGGCAACCAGGGCGTCCGCATCAACTACGTCATGGAAGGCGGCAACTTCGGATACGTCGGCTACGCCAAGGATTCGAGCTGGGGCCGCGACCAGAGCGCCTATCCCGGCCAGTCCCGCCAGGAGGCCCACTGGCACCAGCGCGACCCCGGAGTCGTTCCCAACCTGCTCATGACCGGCGGCGGATCGCCGACCGGCATCCTCGCCTATGAAGGCGACCTGCCCGGCCTTCGCGGGAAGCTGATCCACTGCGACGCGGGTCCCAACGTCGTCCGGATCTACACCCCCATCCCGGCGGCCGCCGGCTACAAGTGCTCGTCGGTCGATCTCGTCAAATCCTCCGACCGCTGGTTCCGCCCGGCCGACGTCTGCGTCGGCCTCCAAGGCGAGATCTACATCGCGGACTGGACGGACCCCGGCGTCGGCGGTCATGCGACCGGCGACAAGGATCCGGCGACGATCAGCGGCCGCATCTACCGGATCGCACCCCCCGGCTTCAAGTTCGCTCCGCCGAAGCTCGACCTGGGCACGGTGAAGGGTCAAATCGACGCCCTGCTCTCCCCCAACCTCTCGCGCCGCTACGTGGGCTATCAGAAGCTCGCGGCCGGCGGCGCCGAGGCGACGAAGGCGCTCCTGGAGGTCTTTCAGACGTCGACGGTCGACCAGCACCGCGCGCGGGCGCTCTGGCTGCTCGCCCGCGGCGAGGGAGGCCCGAAGGTCGTGAAGCAGGCGCTCAGCGACAAGAGCCTGGACATCCGCGTGGCCGCCCTGCGGGCGGCCCGCCTCATCAAGATGGACATGGTCGAGATCGCCAAGGAGCTGCTCGGCGATCCCTCGCCGGTCATCGCGCGGGAGCTGTGTCTGGCGATGGCCTATGAGTCGACGGGCAAATGCCTGGATGTCCTGGTCGCCCTGGGCGACAAGGTCCAGCCTCAGAATTCGTATGACGGGGTCGCGAGCAAGGACTGGAACACCCAGGAGGAGGCCCGGCAGGAGCGCTACGTGCCCAAGTGGTACCTCGAGGCCTTCGGCATCGCCTGCACAAACCGCGAGAAGGAAGTTCTGGAAGCCTGGACGAAGAACGGCAAGAATAAGGACCCGAAGGTGGCCGAGGCGATCACCTGGCGTTTGAATCGGGTGATTCCGGAGCCTGCGCCGCCGCCCCCCAAAAAAGGATAGGGTGTGAAGCACCGGGTCCTGTCTCTCTTCGCGGCGCTCGTCCTTAGCTGCCTCCAGGACGACGTCGCCAAGTCCGTCGGCACGGTTCTGGACGTCAAGGCGCCGCTCGCCGATCGCGAGGCGGCGATCAAGGCGCTCGGGAAGTCCAGGGCCGGCGGCCAGGCGCTGCTGGCGCTCGTCGAGAAGAACACCATGCCTCCCGAGCTCAAGGCGACCGCCGCCTTCGCGGTCGCCGCCTGCCCCGACGCGGACGTCCGGGCCAAAGGAGAGCAGAAACTCCCCCGCCCCAAGAGCAAGGACGGCAGCGTGCTCCCCCCAATCTCGGAACTCGTCGAGAAGAAGGGCGATCCCAAGGCGGGAGCCGCCGTCTTTCGCAATAACAACGGCGGGCCTAACTGCATCGGATGTCATCAGATCGGCGATGAGGGACGCCAGGTCGGGCCGCCGCTGACGACGATCGGCACCAAGCTCAGCCGCGAGCAGTTCTACGAGGCGATCCTGACGCCCAGCGCGTCGATCCTCATGAGCTTCGAGCTGTGGATCGTGAAGACCAAGGACGGGGACATCAAGGCTGGGATCAAGGCGGAGGAAAACGACGATCACATCACGCTCAAGGACAACAACGGCGAATACATCGACATTGCGACGGAGAAGATCGCCGAGAAGAAGCAGTCGGCCCTGTCGATGATGCCCGAGGACATCACGAAGACGATGAGCGTCAAGGATTTGGTCGACGTGGTCGAATACCTGATGCAGCAGAAATAGGGTGCCCGATGAAAGCCGCCGCCGCGCTCGCCCTGCTCTTCCTCGTCCAGGATGCCGCCCTCTTCGAGGAGAAGTTCGGCCCGAAGCTCGGTGAAGGCTGGACCTGGGTCCGCGAGGACGCGACGGCCTGGAAGCTGGACGGCGGGGCGCTCAAAGTGAAATGCCTCCCGGGGTCCATCTGGTACAAGCGGAACGACGCGAAGAACTTCCTCATGCGCCGCCTCCCGATCGCTCCGACGGAGGCCGCGCCGATCGCGATCGACGTGACGGTCGACAGTGCGCCGGAGACCAACGCCGAGCAGTGCGGCCTCTTCCTCTACTACGACGACCTCAACTACGTCAAGCTGATCCGGGAGTGCAACAAGAAGAAGCCCGGAATCGTGCTGGCCCGAAAGCAGAAAGGCTTCCCCGAAAGCCTGCCGGCGAAAGAAGAGCTGAAGTGCCCCATCCAGCTCAGGCTGGTCGTGACGGCATCCCGGGTCTCGGGCTCCTACAAGGCGGCCGGGGACTGGGTCGCTCTGGGGGACTACGATCTGCCGGAATCCGAGGCCGAGCTCCGGATCGGCCTGGGCGCGCACGGGGCGGCGGCCGACGCCGACCGCTGGGCCACCTTCACCGCCTTCCGCATCAGCAAGGCCGCAAAATAGGCGGCCGCACCCCTCCTGCAGCCCGGGCACCGGCGATGAAGTTCCAGGCTAGGGACAATCCCACAATCCTCCTGTAAAGGTGTATAGTTCATGCATCTCCTTTTGGCGGGTCCAAGGGGTGAAGATCAACAACAAGGCGGGCATGCTCTTTCAGGTGCGCTGCGCCTGCGGCGCGGAGAGCGCGGTCGATATCACCGCGTTCGGCCGATCCCTACGCTGCAAGGCCTGCAGCGGCGCCTTCAGGATCGCCTGGAGCCAGGAGCCCGGGGGCAAGAAGAAAGTCCCCCACGCGATTGGGGAGTCCGGTCCGCCCCCGCGAGTGTTCGAGATCCCCCCGGGCGCGCAGGAAGTGGGCTGCCGCTGCGGGCAGCATTTTCTCGCTTGGCCCCGGCAGGTGGGGAAAAGGGTGCAGTGCCCCTCCTGCCGGAAATGGCTCAAGCTGGAACGCACGAAGGATCCGCAAACGCTCGAAACCCGGATCCGGACCGTCGAGTCGAGAATCAACCGGCTTCCGAGTGTGCCGCAGGCAAAGAGGACTCCGGAGCCTCGCCCCCAGGAGATCCTGTGCACGTGCGGCGAGTCGCTTCGGACGGGCCCCGAGCACTCGGGAGCAGAAATTCGGTGTCCCGCCTGCGGCGCCGTGATGCGTCTCGAGTTGGACCGCGACTCCGAGACCAGCGTCATCGCCATCTACCCGGAGATCCTCGACAAGGCGGAGCCCCCCCAGAAGCGGGGACTCGACGAGGATGTGAGCCTCGACGACTTCAGGTAGGCGATGCCGAGCTACCGGGCGGCCAGGTTCCGCACTTCCCCCAGGATCCGGTCCTCGATCCCGGGCGCGAAGGGGACGGGCCAGCCGTAGAACAGCATCGAGCCGGT
>DATGFI010000513.1:0-10515 GCA_035309205.1 Planctomycetota bacterium
CCCCGACGTCGAGCGAGCGGGCGTGGCGGGGCAGTCCGTTATAAGCCGCATGGCTCCATAGCAGTTCCCCCGCCCGGTCCGCCCGATGCTCATGGCCGAAGGAGTTCGCGCTTAGGGTCTCCAGAACCACCGAGCGCTCGCGGCCGGCCACGGAGACATCGATGCGCAGCGGAACGCCATAACCGAATCCCTTTGGGTCTCCGGTGCCGGAAACTTTCCCCATTGGGACCGAGCGAAGGATATGGACTTCAGGTCCCCATAGAGACTGAAGATATTCCTCCAACTCGGTCGACTTGAGCAGCTCCATGACTACGAAGCCTCCAATCTACCGGAATGCTTCAGCCGGAGATCGATGCAGTTGGGAAGACTGGTGGGAAGGTCCTCAAAGTCGGCGAGCGTGAAGGAACGAAGCGCTTCCTGGAAGTTCTGTTCGGCGGTCCGGCACAAGGGAGCCAGGATGCAGGTTGCGCGACTGGCGCAGGCTTCGAAGTCCCCTCCGCATGGGGCTTTCGGCGCCTGGGTCTCGCCCTGGGCATGGACCACGTCCTCCAGGCTGATTTCTCCGGGCGCGCGGGCCAAGACGTATCCCTGTCCGCGGCGGCTTTCCACCAGCTCAGCGTTTTTCAGGTTCTTCAGGACCCTTTTCACCCGGGACATCGCCGTCCCGCCGGCGCGACGGATTTCGTCCGCGCTGATCGGTTTGGCCTTCCGAACCATCAGGTGAAGCGCATGGAGCGCCAGGACCGTGGAAGCGCTGAGTTCTTTCATGGAATAGAAGGAGCAAGTCTCCAGCCACTCGGATCAGGCTGGGGAAGGCCTCCCGGCTGCGCACTATTCCGCGCTTACTCAGCGGTGGAGGTGGAGGATATCCTCCCGAAGAGCGAGGATCAGAAGAGCCGTGAAGAGGCCGCCGATGATTCCCGTGAAAACGACATCCGCAAGCTGAAGATCCGGCATCTCATTTCTCCTTCCGAGGATTCCTTCGAGCTCTTGATGGGCTAAAAGCGTTCAGTTCGGGAATGCTCCGGTGGCCTTGAATGCCCACTCGCTCCATCCGGAGCAGATCGTACCGGGCCAGTCCCAGGGCCAAGTCGTAGAGATCGAAGCCTTCACCCACGGCGTGGATTTCCTCGAGGGAGCGAGAGAGCTCGGACGGCGACGAGACGAAGTACCCCCGGCGGTGGAGAAGCCGCTTGAAGGTGACCCAAAGAGTCTCCAGATCGACCTCACCTTCTCCGGCCGTCTCAAGCTGCCTCGTCAGTCTCTCAAGGCCGGTGGCCGCTGCCGATGGCTCCGCTGCCGCCATGGCCTCAAGGACCTGAGCTGCCGTGTTGGAAGACTCCATGAAGAGGCTTCAAGCAATTGAGCTGCCAAGGCCATAAGCAGCGGAATTCGGAGGTGGTCGGTCAGAACGGGGGAGCTATTCCCCGGCCACCGCGGACTTTCCCGGAAAGAATCCGCGGCGGGTGGTCTTCTTTTCGGCATACCGCTTCTCCTTCACGACCCCGAGGCGGCGGTCCGCTTCATCGACGAGCGCCTCTTCCGTGCTGCCATCTTCTGGATATCGGGCGATGCCGGCGCTTAGTCCCAGGCCCGTCAGTTCCCGTACGGAGCTCTCTGCGCGGCTGGCAAGGGATTGAGTTGAGGGAAGATCCCCGTAGGTGACGAGGAGGAATTCGTCTCCCCCGTAGCGGCCCAGGACATCGCCTTCGCGGACCACTCCCTCGAGGGCTTTGGCAACCTTCTGCAGCACGAGATCACCGGTCGCGTGTCCCAGTCTGTCGTTGATGGCCTTGAACCCGTCCAGATCGAGAATCACCACGGCAAACGGCTGTTCGGATCGGCGTCCCCGCTGCAGGGCTTTCTCGAGCTCTTGCAGGACATAACGGCGATTGTGAAGTCCTGTCAGGGCGTCGGTGGTGGCCAGATCCGTGAGAGAGCTGATGAGCTGCGCATTGTGTTCTTCAAGCGCGTGCTGGACCGTGCCCATCGCCCCAAAAACGAGAGCGAAGAGCAAAGGATGAGCCACGAAGAAGAAATGGACGGGGTGCTCCAGGAGAGCCTCCACCGGAGTCCGGCCCTGGGAGCCGCCCAGGCTGAGATCGAGCGCAAGGGAGACAATGGGGACCGGAATACCCCAGAGGAATCCGAACCAGAGATAGTGATTACGCGTCACGTCATACGTGAATCTTTTCCCAAATGCCCGAAGGTAGGTCTCGATTGTTCTTCTCATCCAGAGCGGAAAAGCGCAAACGGAATGCCACGGCGGAAAGGAAGGGGATAGATGAGGGTCACAGCGGAATTCGACTCAGATCCGCGTAATTTTTCGCGAGGGCGCGGGAATTGTCATGAGGTGGCTCGCCAGCATGTCGTGGAGCGTCTCCATCAGGAACGGCTTTGAGAGATAGCCGTCGGCCCGGACGCTGAACGCCTGCCGGGGCGCGGATGCGTGATCGTAGGCCGTCATGACGAAAATCTTGAGGTCGGGACGAGAAACCCGGACCTGCCTGATGAATTCGTAGCCGCTGGCGCCGGGCAGGCGGATGTCGACCAGGACTGCATCCAGGTGCTTGATTCGGTCGAGCATCTTCTGTGCCCGCTCGGCGCTTTCCGCCGTCCAGACCCGGTACTCTCCTCGCAGGGATTCCCGAATCGACCACCGGACAAGTTTCTCGTCGTCCACCACCAGTAGCCCCTTCCGCTCGCGCCGGCTGGGAACTTTCGAGAATGACACAGGATCCTCCTTTAGGCTTCGGGATCGATACGGAACTGCCCTTGTGGCCAGGGTCTTGGCGCGAGCAGGTAGGCGACTCTGACGTTCGCCATGGAAACAGGCAGAGGCCGAAGTGGGCCCGCCTCGGCCGGCACCGGCTTCCGATCCCGCATCGGCTTCCAGAAGTAACGGGTGCTTTCTTCTCCTCGAGCTTTCCGGTGGGGTCCGGGTTCTGCCAGCGGCGCCTGGTTTCTCATGGAAAGTTGAAGAGCAACCCGTATGCCATGAAGCAAAAGGGGCCTCGGAGGACCGATTCGGTGGGGAGGGTGGGGGATTCTCCCCCAACGTCGCGGGATTCTTCCTAGTCTGCCGAAACGGAGAGGGTCTTCGGGGGAGGCTCGGACATCGAGGCCGAATGGCGGACGACGAGCAGGGGAACGGAGGCCGACCGGAGGACCTCCGCCGTGACGCTTCCGAACAGCCATCGCGAGGGACCGGAGCGGCCGTGCGTTGTCATGGCGATCAGGTCGGAGGCTTTCTCGTCAGCAGCCTTGAGAATCTCGAGAGCGGCCTCCCCCCTCCGGATCTCGACCGTCGCGGGGATGCACGCATTTCGAAGCAGATGTTCCGCCTCTTTCAGGGTTTCATCCGGCGATTCCCAGCGGCCGCTGTAGGGGGAAGGCTCGTCCACATGGAGCAGGGTGACGTGAGCGTCCACCGGACGGGCAAGGGACAGGACCGGCCCCAGGGAATCGAGCGAGAGTCGACTGCCGTCGAGCGGAACGAGGAAGTTTCGGATCGGGAGCGCTTCGCGCTCGCCCCTCGGTCGAGGCGTGGAAACCGACCGAGTCACCAGGACCGGCACGGGACTGGCTTCGAGCACCTTTTCCGCAACGCTGCCCAGCACCCACCGCTCCGGGCCCGTCCTCCCATGCGTCGACAGTGCGATCAGAGACGCGTGTTCTTTTGCCGCCGTCTCGAGGATAGTTTCGGCCACGGATCCGACCCGAACGAGTTGCTCCGACGGGTACCCCTCGTTGGTGAGCTCTGAGGAGGTCTTCCGTAGGTAGACTTCCGCCTCGTCTTCCCTTGCCTGCGTAGCGATGGGGATCGACTGGAATAGGGTCAGTTTGGATTCGTGACGGGGAACAATCCGACGAAGGTGAGAGAGGATCGCTTCGGCTTGGGAGGATCCATCCAGGGGAACCAGGATTCGGCCTAGGAGCGGATTGGTCATCGGAGACTCCTTCTTCCAGCTTATAATCAGGCCTCCGGCCCTTGCCTTAAGAAAGGTGATGCAAACGGGAGGCCACTCCGGGGGTGCCGTGCTTAGCGGGCAAGATCGCGGAATTTTCCACACCTGCGCGGCAGATTCCCTGGAGAAACAGCGAAATTTCGCGGTTTTTACACGAAATTTACTGGGTACGAAAATTGCATTAATTGGTCTCGTGACTGAAAACTCAGCGCCCCCCAAAGGCTCCGGAAGCGGGGCCTCCGAGCACGCTCAGGTGGATCTGCTCCAGGCGATCACCCGCAAGATCAATCTGGGAGCCTCCCTGGAAGAGACGTTCAATCTTATTTACGAGCGCCTTCTCGAATTCGTCCCGTACAACCGCATCGCCGTCGCTCTCGCGGATCAGGCGCGCGAGCGCCTCTTCATCATCGCGGCGAAGTCCGATGGCAAGGTGGTGCTCGGAAAGGGATACTCGGGTGCCATCGCAGGTTCGAGCCTGGACCCCCTGATTCGGGAGGGGCGCATCCGGGTGATCAACGATCTCCAGGAATACCTGGCGAATAAGCCCGCAAGCGATTCTACCCGGCTGATCGTCCGCGAGGGGATGAAGTCCAGCCTGACCCTCCCGCTCCTGATCGACGGTCAACCGGTCGGAGTCATGTTCTTCTCGAGCCGGACCGCCGGAGTCTATCGTCCGGAGCACGAGGATTTCCTCCGCAACATCGTGGGCCACATGGCGATTGCCGTGGAGCGCGCGCGCCTCGTCGACGGGCTCCGCGAACGAACCGAGTTCCTCGAGAACATTCTCGACAGTTCGCTCGACGCCATCGTCGTCGTGGACGCTCAGAACCGGATCAAGACCTGGAACGAGGGGGCTCGCCGCATTTTCGGCTATTCGCCGGAGGAAGCGATCGGCCAGCCGTATGACCTTCTGCTGCCGGAAGCGGATCGACAGACCCCCGAGGCCACGCGCATTCAAGACACGGTCGAGAAGCACGGCTTCGTCCGGCGCTTCGAATGTGAACGGCAGACCAAGGACGGAAGGCGTCTCCTGGTCGAAATATCGGCTACGCTCCTCAAGGAAAAGAACGGTCGATCGATCGGACGTTCGTGCATCGCCCGGGACGTAACGGACGTCAAAGGAATGCAGAGGGAGCTCGTCCGCACCCAGAGTCTGGCGGTCGTGGGCGAGATGGCGGCAACGGTCGCTCATGAGATCAAGAACCCGTTGGCGGGGATCAGCGGGGCAATTCAGGTGCTCGCCGAGGGGATGCCCAAGAACGATGGCCGCCGCGAGATCGTGGGCGAGATCCTCGACCAGGTGCGGCGACTGGATACGACCGTCCGCGACCTCCTCAATTTCGCCCGGCCGATTACGCCGGCGCGCCAGGAGATCGAGCTGGCGAATTCCATCGAGGCCGTCTGGAGGATGTTGGCTCCCCAGTCCGATGCGAAGTCGATCCGATTCGTGATTTCGGGCGACACTAATTCTCGGATATCCGGCGATCCGCAGCTTCTTCGCCAGGTCTGGGTCAATCTCTTCCAGAACTCCATCGAAGCGATGGACCGAGGGGGAGAGCTTCAGGCGCACATCACCATGGGCCAGTGTGCCCGGGTGGAGATCCGGGATACGGGGAACGGCATCGATCCGGGAGCCAAGGACAAGATCTGGAGTCCGTTCTTCACCACGAAGACGCGCGGGAGCGGCCTGGGACTACCGATCGTCAAGAAAATCGTCGAAGCGCACGGCGGACGGATCTGGTGCGAGAGCGAACCTCACAAGGGAACATCCTTTTTCGTGGAGATACCGCAATGAACATTCTGGTCGTCGACGATGAAAGACTGATCCGCTGGTCGCTCAAGGAGCGCCTGACCAGGGAAGGGCATACCGTCACGGAAGCCGAGGACGGGAAGTCCGCCGTGGCGGCGCTCGATCAGGAACTCCCGGAGCTCGTCCTCCTGGACATGAAGCTGCCGGATACGGACGGCCTGACCATCCTGCGGTCGGTACTGGATCGGGCGCCGGAGCTTCCGGTGATCATCATCACGGCCTATTCGACCGTGGACACTGCAGTCGAGGCCATGAGACTTGGAGCCTACGATTATATTTCCAAACCCTTTGACATGGACGAACTCGCGATCACGGTCAAGAGGGCCCTTGAAGCTTCCACGCTGCGGCGCGGCGTCAAGGAGCGCGTCCGCGAGAACAAAGCGCAGTTCGGGATCCACAATCTCGTGGGGAAGTCTCGTCCCATGCAGGAGATCTGCGCACTGGTAAACAAGGTATCCCAGAGCCAGGCGTCGACGGTACTGATCCGCGGGGAAAGCGGGACGGGCAAGGATGTGATTGCCCGGGCCATTCATTCGGAATCGTCCCGCGCCGACAAGCCCTTCATGAACATCACCTGCACGGCGCTCCAGGACACCCTCCTGGAGAGCGAGCTCTTCGGACACGAGAAGGGGGCCTTCACGGACGCCAAGATCCAGAAGAAGGGGCTTTTCGAGCTTGCCAACAACGGGACGGTCTTCCTCGACGAGATCGGGGACATGTCGGGTACGCTTCAGGCCAAGCTGCTCCGGGCGCTCGAAGAGAGGGCCTTCCGCCGGGTCGGCGGGTCCCAGGACATCAAGGTGGACGTTCGCATCATCGCGGCCACGAACCGCCCGCTCGAAAAGCTGATCGAGGAGAAGAAGTTTCGCGAGGACCTGTACTACCGCCTCAACATCATCACGATCGACGTCCCCCCGCTACGTGAGCGCCGCGAGGACATTCCTCTCTTAGTGGATCACTTCCTCAAGCGATTCTCGGTCGAGTTCCGGAAGCCCGTTAACGACGTCTCCGGCGAGGCCCTTCGGATGCTCGATTCCTACGCCTGGCCGGGGAACGTTCGGGAGCTCAAGAACGTGATTGAGCGCGCCGTCCTTCTGGGGTCCGGCCCCGTCATCTCCGTGGACGATCTCACCCTGGGTCGAACGGCTGCCGCGGTGCCGGAGAAGGACAAGAAGCTCTTCTCGCTTCCGGCCAAGGGCTTCAAGTTCGATGAATTGGAGAAGGACATCGTTCTTCAAGCCCTCGAACGGACGGCCTGGAACCAGACCCGCGCGGGAGAGCTCTTGGGCATGACGAGGGACCAGATCCACTACCGGATGGAGAAGTTCGGGCTGCTGAAGAACGAGCGGGCCGGGTAGAGTCCCGCTCCAGCCTCCGAATCGGCCCCTTCCAGGACTCGATCGCGCACTTTTCCCCAGTCTGGCCGAAAAGTGCGGATATTCCGCCCCTTCCCTCAGAGCTTCTCGATCCGGCGGCGCGTGGCGGACGATTTGCTCCTCCAGCTCCTGTGTGAAGGGGCACGAAGATGATCGAACGGATGGTGGTCCCTCTGGACGGATCCCTCACGGCTGAAGCCATCCTCCCACAGGTCCGGCGCCTGCTGTATCGGAACGATTCGGAAATCATTCTGGTCCGGGCGGTGGAACCCCCGGTCCTTGAGAACGGGATCATGCTCGCGGAGGAGGCGCTCGCCGCGGCGCGAGAATACATTCTTGGAAAGGTGGAACGCTTCGAGCAGCAGGGCGTCCGTGTCCGCTCGATCGTTCGTTACGGTTCTCCGGCCGGCGTGATTCTGGATGCGGCCGAATCCGAGAGGGCGACGATGGTCGCCCTGGCGACCCACGGAGCCACGGGTCTAAAGAGAATCCTCTTTGGAAGCGTCGCTGAGACCGTCATCCGGAAGAGCCCGGTTCCGGTCCTTCTCGTGCGGCCGTTCTGGTGCTATGAGTTGGCGCCTGCCGGGGCGCCCGAGCAGCGGCCCATCCGCAATCTCCTGGTTCCGGTGGACGGTCTCGGCCTGATCCGCCACGCAATGTCGGGAATCGTCGAAATGGCCAGATTGTTCGGAACCCGCGTTGTGCTATCGCGGATTCTGGAAGGCGCTGAACGACGGACCGTCCAGGTTACGGAATACTCCGGGGCGGAGGCGGAGCTGGAGAGCATTGCCAAAGAGCTCGAGGGGCAGGGCATCGAAACGATTCGTCTTCTGGGCGCCGGGAGTCCTGTGGAGCGAATCCTTGAAACGGTCCACGAGGAGAAGATCGACATGATCGCCATGGCCACCCAGGGACGGTCGGGTTGGTTGAGACTCCGTGAAGGGAGCGTGACCGAAGAAGTGCTGCGCAGAGCGGAGGTGCCGCTTCTGGTCAGCCGCGTTGCCAAGAGCGGACTGGAGAAGGACCTTTGGCCTCTTGCCACCTCCGCCACCGGAAATGAGCCTCAGCAGTTGAGCAAACCTGCCGTGTCAGGAGGAGCCCATGATTAAGAACGTATTGGCCCGCGACCTCATGAGAGGCCCGGTACGTCAGCTGACGACCTGGACTCCGGTCAGGGACGCCGCCGCGTTTCTGCAGCGTCATGGAATCAGTGGTGCCCCCGTCATCGACGAACACGGACGGTGGGTCGGAGTCTTCACCCAGAATGATATCGCCCGGTTCGTGGAGGAACGCATCAGGCCGGCGACGACCGGACGCACCCTGGAGTCCCGGGAGGAAGTGGCCGGGTCGATTCCGGCCCTGCCCGACCAGTTCGGCGAAACCCCGGTTCAAGAGCTCATGACCCTGGGGATGTACACCGTATTCCCCGATGCTACCCTGGATGAAGTGGTTCATGCCCTCACGGCTTTCAAGGTCCACCGGGTCTTCGTGATTCGGGAGACGGGGACCGCCATTCTGGGGGTCATTACGACCATGGATATCCTGCGCTGGATGGAGCGGCATCCCATTCAGAAGGAGAAAAGCCGCAGGCTCGCAAGGGCCTAGAGAGCATCAACGCAAAGGCGCGTGAGTCAACTCAGGCCTCCGGAATGCTCCGGGAGGGATGCTTGCGTCTCTCCAACAGCGATCTCGCGACGTTGGACGGAACTTCTTGCTGTGTCGCGGAGAACCGGTTCATCGTCATTCGGCGGGGATACCGGTTCACCGTCGTCCTGTGGAAAGAGACAGTGAACCGGGTTCTCCCCAGCCTAGCGTTCCGCCTTCGACATGTCGGATCGGATCATGTGGAAGAACGCCCCAATCCAGCCCCCCAGAATGCACGCCGCCGTGCCGACCAGGGGAAGGAGGGAAATCGCCTCCCAGCGGCTTGAGGACTGAAAGGACGTAGAGAGAGCCGCGGCGCCGATCGTCATCCCGATCAGGCTCGAGAGGGCGCCGATTCCAACGGCGGATGCCAGGGTGATCGTCGGCTGCTTTTCAGCCGCCTCTCGAGGGGCGTTCTCGGGATGGTTCTCCTGGGTGAGTTTCAAGGGCGTCTGGGCAGGACTCGGTCTGGCGATCATCACATTTCTCCTTATCGATCTTCTGGTGAGCTGAAGCAATCGGATTGCCACGAATGCGCCCCAGGGGACACGCCTCTGGGAGAACGGGAGAATTCCCGATTCGAGGCGGCAATTACCCCGGATGTCCAAGAGTGGATGAAATCGCACTTGGCCCGTTGATGGCTTCAGGATCTGAGCAGGAGCTGGAGCGAGATTTCCCCCGCCCCCGTGAACAAAACCGCACTGCAAAGACGAACCGGGGGGCTTTCTGAATGACCCGGGATGTGGAACGCGGTTTGCTACACCAAGGGCATCGGGAAATGGAGGGAATCATGATTAAGAAGATTCTGGTGGCTTTAGATGGATCGGAGAACGCCGAGCGCGCCCTTTGGTGGGCCACACAGTACGCTGGTCGCGAGAAGGCGCTCGTCGTCCTCTTCAGGGCCGTCGATACGACGATCCTCGACCCTGAGTTCATCTCGTCACAGGTCACCGATGCTCGGAACTACCTTCAGCGGATGGAAACGGAAATCAACCTGGCGGGATTGCCCGCGAAGATCGTCGTCCGTCAAGGCAAGCCCGCCTTGGCGATCGTGAGGACCGCCATGGACGAACGCTGCGACCTCATCCTGATGACGACCCGGGGCGGTTCGAAGATCAAACGCTGGACGATCGGGGGCGTGACGGAGCAGGTCCTCCGGATGAGTCCCATCCCCGTGCTTCCGGTCCAGTCACGGACCAGGCCCGCCAAGAATGATCATGTCCGCCGCGTCATCGTCCCGGTGGACGGATCCAAGCTTTCCGAAATGGCGAATCCTTGGGCCGCCGGGCTGGCCCGGATGCTCAAAGCCCAGCTCGTCTTCCTCCATGTGTATCCCGGCGGCCCTCGAGAGCTGAGCCGGCATACCGAAGCCACCTTCGATGCCCTGCGCCAGCGAGCAGTCCGCCTCTGCCAGCAGTTCCGGCAGTCGGGCATCAAGGCGAGATTCGCGGTCCGTTCCGGCGACGCCGCCGATCGGATTCTCCGGTTTGCCAGGAAGAACGATCTGATTCTGACCACCACGCACGGCGAAGGGGGCTTTAAGCGGTGGATCTTCGGCAGCGTTGCCGAGAAGCTGATCCACGAAGCCCGCGTCCCGGTGCTGGTGTACAAGACCTTCTCGCAGGTCAAGGACAAGGTCCTGACCGCGTAGCCGGTCCCGGGCTCCGGATGAAGCGGTTCGTCCGGAGCCGAAGTGTGTTCGTAAAGAGGAGGCGCT
>DATGFI010000514.1:0-8319 GCA_035309205.1 Planctomycetota bacterium
AGCCCGCCTGTTGGACGTGGCCGCCCAGAACGGCCCGGAGCGCCGCCTGAAGCAGGTGCGTCCCGGTGTGGTTGCGCATGATGTTGAGGCGGCGCTCGGAATCGACCGCCACCTTCACGGTCGCGCCGACTTTGAGCGTGCCCTGGGTGACCCGGCCCAGGTGGAAGAAGTAGCCGTCGGGCTTCCGGCAGTCCTCGATCGCGACGGACGCCTCGCCGCTGACGGTGCCGGCGTCGCCGGCCTGCCCGCCGCCCTCGCCGTACAACGGCGTCCGGTCGAGCAGCACCGCTACTTCATTCCCCTGCGTCGCGCTCTCGACCAGCGTCGACGTCCTGGCGTTGAGCAGCGACGTGAAGGCGGTGATGTCCTTCTTCGACTCGTCGTACTTCTTCCGGTCGCCGATCCTGATGATCCGCAGGACCGTGGCCTGCTGGGGCTTGGAGATTTCGGAGACGGGGACGCCGTAGCCCAGGAACTCGGTCGTGGGGATCTTCTGCTCCTTGATCGTGGAGAAGGGGCCCTTCTCGAAGATGTCGACCGCGGTCCGGTCTCCCTCACTGCGCCCTTCGATGATCTGCTCGAAGCGCTGGCGGTCGAGCTTCATCTTCTGGTCGCGGAGGATCTGTTCGGTCATCTCGATCGGGAAGCCGAACGTGTCATAAAGCTTGAAGGCCTCGTCGCCGGAGAGGGTGTCCTTGTTGTCCCGGCGCAGCCGGGCGATCGCCTCGGCGATCAGTTCGTTCCCTTTCTCGAGGGTGTCGAGGAACTTCTCTTCTTCTTTCTTGATCACCGTCTCGACGGTCTTTTGACGCTCCAGGAGGTAGGGGTAGCCCTTCTTCATGACCGCCACGACGGCCGGGACGAGGCGATGCAGGAAGGCCTGGGGGTGCCCGAGCTGGACGCCGTCGCGCAGCGCGGTCCGAAGAATGCGACGCACGACGTAGTTCCGGCCGGTATTGCCGGGAAGAGCGTTGTCGGCGATGCAGAACGTCAGGGCACGGACGTGATCGGCGATGCGCCGCATCCGCGAGGACTGCTCGGTTCCGGGACTGTACGTGAGGCCCAGGATCTGCGACTCTGCGCCGATGATCGCCAGGAACACGTCAGTCTCGAAGTTCGAGTGGACGCCCTGGAGCACGGAGGCCCAGCGCTCCAGGCCGGCGCCGGTGTCGATGTTCTTCTGGGGCAGGGGCTGCAGGATGCCCCCTTCCCGACGGTCGAACTGGGTGAAGACCAGGTTCCAGATCTCGACATACCGGTTGCAGCCGCAGGTGATCGAGCAGTCGGGCGAGCCGCAGCCGTACTTGGGGCCATAGTCGAAGTAAATCTCGCTGCAGGGCCCGCAGGGACCGTTGGGTCCCTGGCTGGGGGCATTGGCAGGCCAGAAGTTGTCGCCTTCGCCGAGCCTGGCCAGGCGGGCACCGGGAATCCCGATTTCCTCGTTCCAGATCTTGTAGGCCTCGGGGTCGTCCTTGTACACCGAGATGGTGAGGCGGTCCGGCGCGATCCCCATTTCCTTCGTCGCGAATTCCCAGGCCCAATGGATGGCCTCGCGCTTGAAGTAGTCGCCGAAGGAGAAGTTGCCCAGCATTTCGAAGAAGGTGTGGTGACGGCTGGTGCGTCCGACGGCTTCCAGGTCCCCGGTTCGCAGGCACTTCTGGGAGGTGGTCGCGCGCTTGAAGGGAAGGCTTCCTCGCCCCAGGAACATGTCCTTGAACTGGTTCATCCCGGAGCCGGTAAAAAGCAGGGAAGGATCGTTGGGGGGCACCAGCGAGTCGGAGGGATAGACTGTATGCCCCCGCTTCTTGAAGAAATCGAGATAGCGCTCGCGGATTTCGTCCAGAGTGATCATATGCAGGCGGGGAATTATCGACCCCCCTCCTTGGGGTGTCAAGCCCAACTGTAACGATCTTGAGCCGCGGAACGTGGGGGCCTCCCGCCGAGCTGTTAACGCTCCACGGCCTTCCCCTCGTCGCCCGTTCGGAGCAGGCGGCGAAAAATGCTGGAGCGAAGTTTTCTCCCGGCTCAGCGCAGGCACGGGAAGCGAATCCTGGCCGTCCCGAGCGGCCTGGCCCTAATCAGAGATTCGGCGACTAGGAGGGGGCGTGGTCTGGACGCCGAGAGGTGAATGACAGCGGGGGAGCGGGAACGGTCCCGCTCCCCCGGGGGGGTCTGCTACTTCTTCGCGGGTTTCTTGTCGTCGTCTCCCTTCGTCGACTTGAGAGGCTCCGCCGAGGGCTTGTCGGCCGCGGAAGGGGCGATCGGCTTGACCACGGGCCCCGGCCGCGGGTCGACGCCGAGCTTGGCCCGGATATCGTTCTCAATCTTGAGCGCAAGGGCGGGCTTGGTCTTGAGCACTCCCCGGCACTTTTCGCGCCCGTTGTCGATCTTCTCTCCCTTGTAGGAGTACCAGCCTCCCGAACGCTCCAGCACTCCGTGAATTTCGCCCATGTCCAGCACGTCGCCCTCGTATGAGATGCCGCTGGCGAAGAGCATGTCGAACTCGACCTTCTTGAAGGGCGGGGCGATCTTGTTCTTCACGATGTGCGCCTTTACGCGCGTGCCGATCTCGGTCTCGCCTTCCTTGAGGTGGCCGATGCGACGGACGTCCACCCGGACGCTGGAATAGAATTTCAGGGCGCGACCCCCGGGCGTGGTTTCGGGGTTGCCGAACATCACGCCGATTTTCTCCCGGATCTGGTTGATGAAGATCAGGCAGGTTTTCGATTTGGACACGCTTGCGGTCAGCTTCCGAAGCGCCTGGCTCATCAGGCGCGCCTGGAGGCCGACGTGGGCGTCGCCCATCTCGCCTTCCAGCTCGGCCTTGGGTACGAGGGCGGCGACCGAGTCGACGACGATGACGTCCAGGCTCGAGGAGCGGACCATCATGTCGGCGATTTCAAGGGCCTGCTCGCCGCTGTCGGGCTGGTTGAGCAGGAGCTCGTCCAGATTGACGCCTAGCTTTTGGGCGTAGGAAGGGTCCATCGCGTGCTCCGCATCGATGAAGAGGGCGGAGCCGCCGGCCTTCTGGGCGTTGGCGACGATGGTCAGGCAGAGGGTCGTCTTGCCGGAGCCTTCGGGTCCGAACACCTCGATGACGCGGCCGCGGGGGAAGCCCTTGCCGCCAAGCGCGAGGTCCAGATTTAGCGATCCCGTGGTGATGCCCTCGATGTCCATCTTGGCGTCGCCGCCGAGGCGCATGATGGAGCCCTTCCCGAACTGCTTTTCGATCTGGGCCAGGGCGGTCTTCAAGGCCTCGGTGCGGCGCTCGTCGCGCTGGGGCGGGGCCGGGGGAACTGCCATACCTCTCTCCTTCGTGAGTAGTGTGCCGTTCATTAGACTCTCCTCAAAAATAGTCGTCAAGACTTTACGCGAAAGGCCGTGAACCGTCGTCCTTCTCAAACTTGTCACGCATCCGAAGTCCTCTTCAGCGCCGCCGCCTGCCCCGGTCCCCCGGGGACCTCGGCGGTACTGGCGCCTGAGGAAGTATCGCCGATCGTTGTGTCAGATTAGGTCACTCCTAAAGTTAGATGGATTTTAGCCCCCCGGGGGCCGCCTGTCAAGGTTGCCGGTCCAGCGGCAGCGACTTCAGAGCGGCCGCCAATTCCGATGCAACCAGCTGACGGCCGCGCTGAGCGAGGTGTTCGTAACCGATGAATTCGCCCGGGTCCCGCACCGCCGCCGAAAGGTCCAGAAGGGAGCCGGCCGCGGACCGGCAGACCTCCACATTCCGAGCGACCTGCTCGCGAAAGCCGGGTCCTAGAAGACGCGATCCTTGGACCACGTCGATCGGCGTCACGTAGACCAGGGGGACGATCTTGGCCTTTCGGCAGGCCTGGACCAGCTTCCTCAGGGCCTCGAGGCGGAAATGCACGGGGCGAAGGACTTCCCCGTAACTCCCCATCAGGAACTCCTCCCCGGGTCCGGGTTTGGGCGCCGGGAGCGGCGGAGGCGGAAGCAGCCGGAGTCCCCTCATCGGGCGATACAGGCCCACCCCCAGGAGATCCCCCCACGCCAGGCGCAGGCGGTCGAGCTCGAAGGAATAAGGCCATAGCGCCGAAAAGGAACGGAGGTTGATCGGGACCACCAGGACTTTGGGCGGGGCGGGCTGCCGGCTCAGATATTCGGCAAAGCTGAGGTAGACCTCCATCCCATAGCCCGCATGGCTGACGAGCGCGACGGATTGATGGTCCAGGTGCTCGGCAAGCATTTGGGAGATGTCCCTCCGGTCGCTGTCGCGGTCCGCCAGCGACTCCAGGACGCTGTCTCCGAGATAGACGACATCCACCTTTTCCGCCAAGCTTCGGGCGAGGTGATCCCTGGCCTCGAAGGGCTTGCCGTCCAGCATGTAGCCGACGGGCAACTGAGCCGCGAGGGCCATCGAGAACAGAAGGAGGAACCTCGAAACCAGTCTCTTCATGATCAGAACTGGAAGTAGATGAAGGGCGTGTCCGCGGTCCCCAGCCCGTTGAGGACCAGAAGGACGCCCGCCACATAGCCCGCCCAGCGCAGGGGCAGGGGCCAGCGCTGCTCCCAGATCGGGCCCCGCAGATCCGCGATGAGGACGGCCACGATCCCCAGTCCTGCCAGGAACCAGTCGAGCTGGCGATCCAGAAGACAGTTCCAGCTCCCTGGCCCCCCAGGGATGCGGGTGAGGATGTAGGCGGCGTCTCCTGCGCTCTTGGCCCGAAAGAGGATCCAGCTGAGCAGGATGAGGAGAAAGGTGAGGGAGGCCGCCAGCCAGCGCGGCGGCCGTCGCGGAGTCAGCATTCCGGCCGCCCGGGTCAGGAGCACCAGCAGGCCGTGGTATGCCCCCCAGGCCACGAAGGTCCATGCGGCGCCGTGCCAGAGGCCGCTGAGAAGAAATGTCGTGAACGCCGCGAACGCCCAGCGGCCCTCGCCCCGCCGGTTTCCCCCCAGCGGAATGTAGACATAATCCCGAAACCAGGTCGACAGGGAAATGTGCCAGCGACGCCAGAACTCGATGGGGGATGCGGCGAAGTAAGGACGATCGAAGTTCGTCCTCAGGCGGAACCCCAGGACGCGGGCAACCCCGATCGCAATGTCCGAGTAGGCCGAGAAGTCGGCATAGATCTGGAAGGCGAAGGCTAGCGTGCCCGCCAGAAGGACCGGGCCCGCGTGCTCCCGCGGCGAGGAATAGATCGCGTCCGCCAGGACGGCCAGGCGGTCGGCGATCGCCACTTTCTTCACCAGGCCCCAAAGGGCGAGCCGGAGGCCCGAAGCTGCGCGCTCATAGTCGAATTCATGAAGTTCTCGGTACTGCGGAAGCATGTTCGAGGAACGTTCGATGGGACCGGCGACCAGCTGAGGAAAGAAGAGGACATAGAGCATCAGCCGGAAATAGTTCTTCTCGGCAGGGAAGCTGCCGCGGTAGACGTCGATCGTGTAACTCAGCGCCTGGAAGGTGTAGAAGGAAATTCCGACCGGCAAGAGGAATTCCCAGGCGGGAAGCCGGACGGGGAGCCCCGTCGCGCGGAGGGCCTCAGCAAAGAATCCGAAGTACTTGTAAAAGAACAGGAGTCCCAGGTTCGAAGCGAGGCTGAGGCCCAGCAGCGGCCGTCGCCAAACCCCGGTCGTCCGGGACAGGCCGATCGCGACGAAGTAGTCGATCGTGACGGAGAAGAGGATGAGCAGGATGTACTCGGGGCGCCAGGCCATGTAGAACCAGGCGCTGGCCGCCAGGAGGATGAAGTTCCGGAAGGGAACGGGCGACCCGAAGTACAGGAAGAGGACGCAAGGGAAGAGAATGAAGAACTGCGGCGAGTGGAACGTCATTTCCCGCAGGGGAGTATAGCCGCTCGGGCGTGGAGCTGTTTTGCTTTAAAATAAAGCGCCCCGACTACGGGTCGGGGCAGTTGGAGCGGGATCTAATTTTTTTACGGCTTAAAGATCTTTTCGACGGCTCACTTAGAGCAAGGGCCATGCCACCAGAAAACGCCGAAATTGAGCTGTTTTCGAAGGTCTTGGACAGAAGATCGCCAAGTAGACTTGGCGGTTTCCGGGCTCGACTGTAAGTGACTGGTGTCTATATGGTTGCTATGACAACTGGACTTGGCGCCCCCGAGTCCGGGATGGAACAATTTACGCGCTGCTGATCCCCGGCTCCTCGGAGTCCGTGAATCTCGTGATGTTGTGCTTCTTGATCAGGTTCTGCAGATGCTGACGGGAGAGGTCGATCTCCCTCGCCGTCCGGGTCACATTGAATCCGTTCCGAGCCAGAGCCTGGACGACATAGACCTTTTCAAAATGATCCCTCGCCTTCTCCAGCGACCGGAAGCTTTTGTCCGCTGCGACGAGATTCAAGTCCTCGGTCGAGAGGAACTGATTGTTCGTCAGAATCACCGCCTGTTCCACGCGATGTTTCAGTTCGCGGATGTTGCCTTCCCAGCGATGAACCCGAAGGGCGTCCCGGGCCTCCTGGCTGAAGCCCGTGACGCTCCGGGCGTTGGTCGTGTTCGCTTCGGCGAGGAAGAAGTCGGCCAGGAGCACGATATCCTCGCCGCGCTCGCGGAGGGGCGGCAGGGTGACGGAGACGACCTTCAGCCGGAAGTAGAGGTCCTGGCGGAACTTGCTCTGCTTGACCATGTCCTCCAGGTTCCGGTTTGTCGCGGCGACCAGGCGGATGTCGATGGGGATGGGATCGGCTCCTCCCACCCGGCTGATCGTCCGCTGTTCGAGGGCGCGGAGCAGCTTGACCTGCAGGTTCGGAGACAACTCCCCGATCTCGTCCAGGAACAGCGTGCCGCCCTGAGCCATCTCGAACTTGCCCTGCTTTTGCGCGACGGCGCCCGTGAAGGCGCCCTTCTCGTATCCGAAGAGCTCGCTCTCCAGCAAGGTCTCGGGAATCGCCGCGCAGTCGATGACGACGAAGGGCTGCTCCGAGCGCGGCGACAGATCGTGCAGGACGTGGGCGATGGCCTCTTTGCCGGTGCCGCTTTCGCCCAGAACCAGCACCGTGGCGTCGGTCGGGGCGACTTTTCGGAGGTTCTCGTAGACCGATTTCATGGATGCGCATTCGCCGATCAGGTGGCGCCGGTTCTCGAGCGCGGTCCGCAGGACGGCGTTCTCGTGTTCGAGCGCCTTTCGGCGGGCGTCCACCCTCGCCTTGGATTCCTGCGCCGAGCGCAGGTTTTCCATCGTCAGCGACAGATAGTTCGTCACCGCCTCGAAGATCGCCAGGTCGCTTTGGCTGTACTCTCGGACTTTCGCGTGATTGTCGACGTAAAGCACCCCGAGCATCTTCTCGCCGACCCGAAGCGGGGCGCACATGATCGTGCGCAGGTGGTAGAGCGAAACGCTTGCCGACTGGACCGACTCCTTCTCGCTTTCGGTGTCCAGGAGGAAGATCGGTTTGCGATGGTCCCAGACCTGCTTGGGGATCGTCCGGCTGATGCCGACCAGCTCGGGCAGCGGCTTCTTCGAACTGTCCCTGGCGACCAGGGGCTTGAGCTCTCCCTCGCCTTCGCGAACGAAGAGGATGCCGCGCTCGGCCTGAGCAATCTCGATGACGTTGTCCACGGCGGCGCACAGGAAGGCGTCGAGATTCTCGCTCGATGCGGCGCTGATGATGGTCCTGAGGAGGATCTTGACGTTGCGGTCGTCGATCGGGAGCTGGAAGCTCGACGGATCCGGCAGCTTGAAACTGGGCTTGGACGGCTCGCCCTCGTGGAAGACGACGACGGCGTTCCCGACGGAGATCGCATCCCCTTCCGCGAGGTCCTTCTCGCCGACGCGCTGGCCGTTCACATACGTCCCGTTCGAGGAGCCCCCGTCGATGAGGCGGTAGGTCCGGTCGGTGCGCAGAAGCCGGCAATGCTGCCGCGAAGCCTGCTCGGTAATCAGTTTGATGTGGTTTTGGCGGGAGCGGCCGATCAGAATCTCGGCCTCGGTGAGCGGCTGGGTCCGTTCCGCTCCCATTTCCTTGACGGTCACGTAAGGCATGCTGTGAAAATTATAGGGGAGCCGCTATCGAGGGTCAATCGACCCGACGAGCGCGCTCAGGCCAGCGATTCGTCGCACCGGCTTGTCGTGATGGAGTCCCGCCGGGTCCAGCAGCACCACGCCCATGCCCGCCGCCCGGGCGCCGGCGACGTCGATATGGTACATGTCTCCGATGTACAGGGATTGATCCATCCGCGCCCCGGTACGTGCGACGGCCGCGTGGAAAATCCGCGGGTCGGGTTTCTCGATGCCTTCCTCGGCGGAATCGATGACGGTTTCGAAGAAATCCAGGAGGCCCACGCGGCGGAGCTTGTCGCGCACCGTGCCGTTGGCGTTGGAGATGACGGACATCCGGTA
>DATGFI010000515.1:0-2672 GCA_035309205.1 Planctomycetota bacterium
GAGTCTCCGACGAATTTGCGCACGTCGGCCCCGCCCACGGCCTGGGCCTCATGCAGGCCATCGACATCCGCCGCGGCAAACAGGGGCCGCTCGATCACGACCGACGCGACCGCATCGTCAACGCCGCCTTCGCCCAAGGGCTG
The DNA here is from genome assembly GCA_035309205.1 of Planctomycetota bacterium. GTDB lineage: Bacteria > Planctomycetota > MHYJ01 > MHYJ01 > JACPRB01 > JACQFK01. The sequence goes on from DATGFI010000515.1 coordinate 144, forward strand.
CTCCTGCTGGGCTGCGGGGAAGGCGGCATCCGCTTCATCCCCTCCCTCACCGTGGAGAAAGGCCACATCGACACCATGCTCGGCGTCCTGCGCAAGGTGCTTAAAACCGCATGACCACCTCCATCGAACAGCTGATCAAATCCAGGAAAGCCGTCGTCGGCGTCATCGGACTCGGATACGTGGGGCTCCCCCTGGTCCGGTTGTTCGCGCTGGAGGGCTTCCGGGTCCTGGGCTTCGACATCGACCCGGCCAAGATCGAAAAACTCCAGAAGGGCGAGTCGTACATCAAGTCGATCCCCGACGCGCTCTTGCGCAAGCTCCAGAAGCGCTTCGAAGCGACCAGCGACTTCTCGCGGCTCAAGGAGGCGGACGCCATCATCATCTGCGTCCCCACCCCGCTCCACGAGGACAGCCGGCCGGACCTGTCGTTCATCCAGAAGACCGCCGTCACGATCGGCCAGAACCTCCGCCGGGGACAGCTGGTCGTCCTGGAGTCGACCACCTATCCCGGCACGACGAGAGAGATCATGAAGCCGGAGCTCGACAAGGCGGGCGTCGACTACCTGCTCGCGTTCTCCCCGGAGCGGGAGGATCCCGGCAACAAGAAGTTCACGAATGCCGACATCCCCAAGGTCGTCGGCGGGATCGACGAGCGCAGCCGCAAGGCCGCGGCGGCCCTCTACGGCTCCGCCGTCGTCCGGGTCGTCGAGGTCTCCTCCTGCGAAGTCGCCGAGGCGGCGAAGCTGCTCGAGAACATCTACCGCTGCGTGAACATCGCGCTCGTGAACGAGCTCAAGATGTGCTTCGAGCGGATGGGCTTCGACATCTGGGAGGTGATCGCGGCGGCATCGACCAAGCCCTTCGGCTTCCAGCCCTTCTATCCGGGCCCGGGCCTCGGCGGCCACTGCATTCCGCTGGATCCCTTCTATCTCTCCTGGAAGGCCAAGGAATACCAGTTCACCACGCGCTTCATCGACCTGGCCGGCGAGATGAACGTGCAAATGCCGTATTACGTGCTCGCCCGCCTCGAGCAGGCCTTCCGGGCGAAGAACAGGGCCATCTCCGGTTCGCGCATCCTCGTCTTGGGCCTCGCCTACAAGAAGGACATCGACGACCCCCGCGAGTCCCCGGCCTTCAAGGTGATCGAGCTCCTGGAACAGAAGGGCGCGACGGTGACCTGCCACGACCCCTCCTTCAAGAAGCTGCCCCCGATGCGCCACTACAAGCACATCAAGGCGAAGACCGTGGAGCTGACCGAGAAAGCCCTCCGCGAGGCGGACGCCACGATCATCGTGACGGACCACACGGCCTACGACTATCCCTGGATCGTCAAGCACGCTACGCTCGTGATCGACACGAGAAACGCATGTAAAGACGTCAAGACCGGAATCGAGAAAGTCGTCAAGGCCTAGCGCAGGGAGGGACGATGCCGCTTCTTCTGGGGACCTTCATCGCGCTGCTTCTGAGCTCTCCTCAGGAGAAGACCGAGTCGATTCCGTTCAGGGTCATCGACAAGGGCACGAGCTCCGGCTTCATGGTGCCTCAGCAGATGTTCGTCTCCTCGCAGAAGGACTGGGCCGAGACCTGGACGACGCGCCAGGGATCGGCTGGGACGAAGAAGTCCCATCCCGAGATCGACTTCAACCGGGACGTGGTGATCGTCGCCGCCCTGGGGGCAAAGAGCACCGGCGGATACACCATCGAGATCACCCGGATCGTCCGGACCAAGGATGACATCCAGGTTTTCCTTCGGAGGACCGCGCCCCCGGAGGGCGGAAGGGTCGTCGGGGGTGCGACGAGTCCCTTCGTGATGGCGCGGATGGAAAAGCCGGACCGACCCGTGACCTTTCGCGACGAGGAACCGAAGTAGATCGTGGGCTATGCGAGCCCCTGGGTCTTGAGCTTCTGCTTGGCTACCTTGCCCTCTTCCTTCGAGCCGAACCGCTTCGCGACCAGCTTCAGAATGCCGCCGCCAAGATCCCGGTCGCTCCCTTGCCGCTCGGTGAAGGCGAAGCCCAGATAGAGCAATCCCTCGGGCGAGACCAGCCCGGCCTCCTTGTCGAGATGCTTGAGGAGGTCATAGCCCTCCTTGCGGGAGAGCTTCAGGAAGTGGCCCAGCGCGTTGCCCTGATCACGACCCGCGTTGGCCGGGTCGAGCCGCTGTTGCCGCAGCTGGGCGATCCCGATCGCCAGATCGCCTTCGGGCGTCGTGAGATCGTTGTTCTGAACCAGCCGCAGGACGCGCTCGGCGTCTTCAAAATGCTTCGACCGAAGCAGATCCCGGCCGCGGGCGACCACTTCCTTCTTCGCCAGATCCGGGGCCGCCGCCCGCACGATCTCGAAGTAGGTCTGGAAGCCGCTTTCTTTCTTGTCGAGCATCGAGAAGGTCTTTGACAGGAACTTCTTCACCAGCGACTTGTCGAGCACGTTCTTGAACGTCTTGAGCACGTTCACGATCTTGAAGGCCCTGCCCACGTCCTCCTGCTTGTCGAGCGCCCGGAGCAGGGCCGGAACGAAGTCCGGGTTCCC
>DATGFI010000516.1:0-7509 GCA_035309205.1 Planctomycetota bacterium
GGGGACAAGACCCACGCGGTGCTCCGGGTGGAGACCTACGACCGGGGCCGGAAGGGCTGGGTCGCCAGAACGGCGCTGAACGCCCCCGGGGACCTGATTGCCGGGACGGGGTGGTCGCTCAAGGGACTGCGTTTTGAAGAGTTCACTCTCGTGGCGGACCTGACGGACGACGAAGGCGTCGCCCGGGTTCTGTCGACGAAAGACTAAAGGAGCCAATATGGCCGAAGCCAAGAAAGTCAATCCGGCGGTCACCTTCCTCGCCAATAACGGCGAGAAGCTGGCGCTCGGGATCGCGGTGATCTTGCTGGTCGCCTGCGCCGTCATGTGGTTCGGGATGAGCGGCGAGGATCTCACGATCGGCCTCGACAAGAGCGCCACCAGCCTGGACAAGGAATCCCGGACCGCCCATCCCGAGATGACCGCGCCCAACACCGAGAACTGGCAGGCGAAGGCGGTAAATCCGTGGTCGACGCTGGTGACGTCGGCCCGTCCGGCCGACAACTGGGGCGCGTTCATGATCACCAAGGCCGAAGGCAAGGGCGTGAAGAAAGAGATCATCAAGAAGATTCCGGTCCTGGTGCCCCCGGTCAGCAACCTCGTCACCGAGGTTGCGATCGACAGCATCACCGTCGGCTGGAGCTACAAGGATTTCACTTCCCAGGAAGTCTCGAAAATGTCCCGGGACAAGGACAACAAGGCGGACGCCGCGAAGGTCACCCACTTTCTCCTGGAGCGCGAAGTCAACGGATCGGGCAAGTGGGAGGTGCTGAACGATAAGATCGACGCCAAGGTTCTGAGCTTCGTCGACACCAAGATCGAGCCCAAGCTGAAGTACAATTATCGCATCACCGCGTTCTCCGCCGACAAGAACTTCCTCGAGCGCGGAGGCAAGCCGGACGCGGAATCGGGCGCCACGGCCAATCCCACCGGGCGGGTGAACATGGTGACCGGCACGCCGGTGCAAACGATGGGCATCTGGAAGATCAGCTTCTCCAACGCGACCAAACCCGCCGACGCCGCCAAGGGCATGGTCTACGTGAAGATCGAGAAGTTCGAGAAGGGCGTGGGCAAGGTCGAGAAAGCCCACATCCATTATGACGGCGACGTGATCGGCACCTGGGAAGAGAGTGCGGGCGCCGAGCCGACCTCGAAGCACCGGGTGGCCTCGAAGACCGGCCGGTCGATCGAGGTGGACTTCAATACCGGCGCGACGCTGATCTCGGTGAACCCGGTGAAGCTCGTGGTCGACGTCAAGCGCTGCAAGCCGATTTTCGACAAGTCCACGGGCAACAAGACCGGGTGCGAGCAGATCATCGAGAAGCGCAACTTTGACACGGCCCAGATCATGTACAAGGATGACGAGGGCCAGCACAAGATCTACGTCCCCAGCCCCAACTCGCTCGACCAGCTGTGCGAGGAGCACGGCGGCCGCAAGAGCATCGTGACGCGTCTGGATCCCGAGAAGACTCCCGAGGATCCGAACAAGCCGGACCCGAAGGAGGCGGCCCGCCTGAAGAAGGAGATGGACGCCGAGAAGCTGTACGACGACGCGGAGAAGGCGATCGAAAAGAACAAATCGCTGGCGCTCGGGTACTATCAGAGGCTCCTGAAGGATTTCGCGGACACCGAGTTCGTGTCCAAGAACAAGAAGGCGATCATTGAAGAGCGGATCGCCGCCCTGAAGAAGGCGAAGTAGCAACATCTGGAAGACGCGCCGCGGCGGCGGACGCCGCGGCTACGGCGAGGGGCCTCCGCCCGGAGGCCCCTCCCGCCGGCCGCGATCCGAGCGGGTCGCGGAATTTCGGCGGGGGATGCAGGGGTTTGGCGAAGCCGACCGTCCTTAAAGCTAGATTTCTCTTGCTCGGTCGGACTAGGCAACTATATTGGGCAGGGTTCTAAGGAGCGCCGAACCATGCGCATCTGGATTTCCTCGTTGACGCTGGCCGTGATCGCGGCCGGATGCTCGACCTCGCAGCCGCAGAAGCTGAACAACCCCGAACCGGCTCCGGGCGAAGCGCCCGCCGCCAAACCTGCGGCGCCCGCGGCGCAAGAGGCCGCGCGGCCGCAATCCGGCAGCGAGTGGGAAGAGCTGCTCAACAAGCTGAAGTCCAACTACGCGGTCACCGAGCAGCAGAAGGCGTCGCAGGCCGACGAGCACTACCGTCTGGCCGAACGCTACTACACGGCGGGCGACTTCGAGAAGGCTGAGGTCGAGTGCCAGAAAGCCCTGCAGCTCAGCTCGAACCATGCGCCTGCGCGCGCCCTCTTCACGGAAGTCCAGTTCATCCTCGGCAAGGGCAAGGCCACTCCCGCCACCGAGGAATACGACAGCTTCATGCGGGAGGCCCTGGTCCGCCACCAGCAGCTCCTGATCGAAATCGACAACGCCTATGAGCGCGGCAAGCGCGACTACAACATGGGCGAATACGACCAGGCCGAGCACGAGTTCCGCAAGATCCTCGAGTTCTCCAAGTGGATGCCCACGGGCATCGAGCTGGAGACCCGCCGCAAGTCCGCCCTGGACATGCTGGAGCACACCCGCGAAGCCAAGCGCCAGAAGGACGTGGACGAGGAGAAGGTCCGGCTCCGCCTCATCGAGGAGGAGAAGGCCCGCGACGAGTACAAGCGCCTGATCGACCAGAAGAGGGAGCTGGAGCTCCTCTTCGGCCAGGCGCAGATGTACTTCGAGCAGGAGCAGTACGTCCGCTGCGTCGAGATCTGCGAAAAGATCCTCTACATCAATGCCAACCTCACCTCCGTGGCTGAGATGCGCAATGTCGCCCAGCGTCTCCAGCACATGAAGATGAACCGCGACAATCTCAAGAACTACATCGAGGAGTGGAAGCGCACCTTCGAGCAGGTCGAGATCAACGCGATCGTCCAGTCGGACGAGCTCGAATTCCCCAACATGGAGCTCTGGCGCGAGAAGATCTCCCAGCGCAAGCCCAAGGGCATCCAGGCGATGACGGATGACGTCAACGACGAGGACAAGACCATCGTCGACAAGCTCCACTCCATCCGCATCACGATCGACATGCAGAACGCGCCGCTGACGGCGATCGTCGACTATATCCGCGAAATCAGCGGCCTGAACATCCACATCTCCGGCATCGACAATCCCGACGCCGAGATGATTTCCTTCAAGGTTCAGGACATCGTGCTGGATGGCGCCCTGCGCCTGATGCTCCAGCCGCGAAACAAGGCCTACATGGTCCGGGACGGCGTCGTCCTGATCACGACCGCCGACGCCCTCAAGAAGAGGGTGAAGCTCGATCTCTACGACGTGCAGGACCTGACCTACGGGATGGCGGACTTCCCCGGCGTGGACATCTCGCTCACGCAGGACACGATCGGCGCCACGGTGGCGGCCGGCGAAGAGGCCAAGCAGCAGTTCACCGGCGAGGACCTCGCCAACCTGATCAAGAACACGATCCACAAGGACCAGTGGGAAGAGGCCGACGGGAAGTCGATCCAGTTCCAGAACGGCCTCCTGATCGTCCGGAACTCGGTCGAAATGCACAAGCAGATCCGGAAGTTCCTGTCGGACCTGCGCGCCTCGACGAGCATGCTGGTTTCGGTCGAGACCCGCTTCCTGTCGGTCGAAAGCACCTTCCTGCAGGAAGTCGGCATGGACTTCCGCGACGTGAACGCGGTCGGCAACCAGATCAACCGCGTCCAGGGCATTTCGAATCTGGTGGACATCCAGCCCGGATACGTCATTGGCGCGATCGACCAGGCGTTCATCGCGCCAGGCAACGGCCTGCCCGCGACGAGCGCCGGCATTACGGGCGTCTTCGGCAACAACAACGCCCGGTCGATGGGCGCACGCATCCAGAACATCATGACCGGCGACTTCCTGGTGAACCGCTTCTTCAGCCAGGTCCTTCGGCCGGACGGCGGCGCGAGCATCCAGTGGACGCTGCTGGACAACATCTCCTTCGAAGTGATCATGCGTCTGGTGTCCAGGAGCGAGAAGAACCACATTCTGACGGCGCCCAAGCTGACGCTGTTCAACACGCAGCGCGGCAACTTCCGGATCTCGAACCAGATGGCGTACATCCGAGACTATGACATCCAGATCGCGACGGCGGCCGTCGCCCTGGACCCGGTCGTCGACGTGGTGTCAGACGGCATCTCCCTGGACGTACGCCCCATCGTGAGCGCGGACCGGCGCTTCGTGACGCTGGAACTGCGGCCGACCGTGGCCCAGCTCTTCCCGCAGCCGCCCGGAATCTTCTCGATCACGACGAACGTGACGGCGCCCGGCGCCCCGATCACGGACGCCCTGCCGATCACCATCGAAACGCCCATCGTGAACATCCAGCGCATCCGGACGACCGTGGTCGTCCCGGACCGGGGCACGCTCATGCTGGGTGGCCTGACGGTATTCTTCGACGAGGAAGCGGACAGCTCCATCCCCTTGTGGCGGAGCATCCCGATCCTGGGAAATATCGGTTCGCTGAAGGTGAAGGGGCTGCAGCGGAAGCAGACGTTGATCATCTGTCGCGTTCGGATCATCATCCCCGGCGAGGAGGAGCGTCGTCGCTTCTAGGCTCGCTCGAGGCGGAATCTGGCAGGGTTGGGGAGCTCCGCATAGTCCGGTTCGTGGACGGTCCGCGCGGTCGGGGTAGCAGGAGGATTGGTAATGAGCGATCGTACCCTTCGAGTCGTTTCGGCAATGGCCTTACTCGCCCTCTCGGCGGGCATCGGCTGCAGCAGCGGTGGCGCCGAGACCCGCGAGGAAGCCAAGCCGGCCCCGATCTTCCAGGAGCCCGCGCAGGAGCCGGGCACTCCTCCCCCGCCTCCCTCCACCGACAAGGCGGTTCAGGTTCAGGCCTCCAGCCCGGAGATGGAGAAGATCGCCCAGGAGCTGGCCCGGGGGCGCTCCGCCTCCGATCAGCAGGCCATCTACGAATCGCAGCGCCACTACGAACAGGCTCTGATGTTCAACAACCGGGGCGACTTCGACAAGGCCAAGATCGAAGCCCAGAAGGCCGTCGAGGCTTGGCACGAGAACGTGGCGGCCCGGAAGCTGCTGAACGACATCAATCGCATCACGGTCGGCGGACGGCCCGAGCTCGGCGCCCGGTCGGTTGCCGAGGACGCCCGCGACGACTTCCGAGTCCGGATCGAGCAGGCGCAGATCGAGATCACCAAGCACATCCGAGACGGCGAGCGCTACCTGAACGCCCGGATGTACGACCAGGCGGTCCGCGAATTCGAGAACGCCGAGTTCAAGATCCAGAACATCCCTTATGAAGTGAAGGCCATGAACGATCTCCTTCCTCTCGTGAAGGATTCGATCGTGAAGGCCCGAAACGCCCGCATCCTCGAGGAGCGCCGGACCGAGGAGGAGAAGAAGCGGATGGCGGAGGCCGAGGCCGCGGCGCATGAGATCGCCACCAAGCGCGAGGTGACCCGAAAGATCGCCCATCTTCTGGAGCTGGCCTACATGGCCTTCGACCAGAAGAAGTTCGACCGCTGCATCAGGCTCTGCGACGAGGTCCTGCTCATCGACCCCCACTACTCGGTCGCGCGGGAGCTGCGCGAGGATTCCGAGAAGACCCGGCACAAGGAGGAATACTTCTCCCTCCTCGCCAAGAAAGTCGAGCAGTGGAAGAAGCTCACGGACGACGACGAAGCCGCCATCATCCCCTGGTCCCAGACGGTGCGCTTCCCCTCCCGCGAGGAGTGGGCCGAGATTTCCAAGCGCATCACCGAGTCGGTCATCAAGACGGAAGGCGGCACCACGGCCGAAGAAGATCCGGACATCCTCGCGATCAATCGCAAGCTCGATACGATGAAGATCGACCTCGCTTTTGAGAATACGAAGCTCGAGGACATCCTCGCCTTCATCCGCGACTTCTCGGGGCTGAACATCATCCTCGACGCCGCGGTCCGGGACAAGGTCGACCCGGACAAGCCCGTGACGTTCAAGGTCAAGGACCTGGTCCTGAAGAACGTCCTCAAGCTCCTCCTGTCGCAGTTCAACCTGGACTACCACATCACGGAGGAGAAGGTCGTCCTCCTGACCGATCCCAAGAAGGCCGGCGGCGGCAACGTGCTTGAACTGCACGACATCCGCGACATCCTGGTGAAGCTGCAGGACTTCGCGGGCCCCAAGGTCGAGCTGGTGTCGCCCTCGAAGGGCGGCGGCGGCCCGCTGACCGGGGCGACGTTTACGCTCGATGAACCCAAGGAGTCGTCCGTCGGCGAGGAGCAGATCGTCGACCTCATCAAAGAGAACATCTCGCCCGGCACCTGGGAAGGCGAGCAGACGATTGAGAAGACGCCCAACCAGCAGCTGCTGGTCAATGCCCCGCCCCGCGTCCACCGCGAGCTCCGCGAATTCCTGGGCAAGCTGCGGAGCTACACGGGCACGATGGTGTCGGTGACCTGCCGCTTCGTCGCCGCCTACGACGATTTCCTCGACGACGTCGGGGTGGACATCATCAACCGCGCCAATGCCGGACTGCAGGGCACCGACGTCCCGGCCGGCGGGACCACGTCGGTGGACGATCCGACGGGACAGATCGGGGCCGGCTTCTCCTCCCAGGAGACCGCCCGCCTGGAGTCCTGGGACATCCGGGCGCAGACCTTCAATACCATGATCAAGTACGATCCGCTGACGCAGATCGGCATCGATCCCCTGCAGAACCGACTGATCAGTCAGGGCGGCCTGGGGCTGCAGTATGAGTGGCTCAGCGAATCGGCCCTCCAGATGGCGATGCGCGCCCTCCACAAGGGCCAGAAGGCGACCGTCGTTCAGGCGCCCCGCGTGACGGTCTTCAACACCCAGCGTTCGCACGTCATGTTCCTCCAGCAGATCGCGTACATCCAGGATTACGAGCCCCAGGTCTCGACCCTGGCCGCGGCCTACGACCCGATCATGGGCATTCTGACCTCGGGCGTCGTGCTGGACGTCCGCCCGATCGTGTCGAACGACCGCAAGTACGTCACGCTGGAAATGCGACCCTCCATGGCCCAGGTCCAGACGATCCGTCAGTTCAGCATCCGGCCCGGCCTGAACATCATCCTGCAGCTGCCTTACGTCGTCCTCCAGAAGGCGGAGACGACCGTGACCGCTCCGGATCGCGGCACGATCATGATCACCGGGTTCAAGGACATCCAGATGCGCGACCTGCACTCGGGCACGCCGTTCCTCGAGGACATCCCGATCCTGAATTTCTTCTTCACCCGCAAGGCGAAGTCCGACGAGCATCGCCGGCTCCTGATGCTGGTGACGCCGGAGATCATCGACCTGTCGGAGCGGGAGAACGAGCAGTTCTGATCCGGAGCGAACCTATCGCAGGCTCCACGCCGTCCATCGGTGTGGAGCCTGCTTCGTTTTCCGGGAAGCTTGAAGGCCGGGGGACCGTCGGGTAGGATCGCGATCAGCATGAGCCTCAAGGCGGTCTTCTTCGACATCGACGACACCCTCTTCTCGACAACGGACTTCGCCGAGAAGGCCCGGCGCGCGGCGGCGGATGCCATGCGCCGGCACGGCCT
>DATGFI010000517.1:0-2789 GCA_035309205.1 Planctomycetota bacterium
CTCATGTCAGTTCCTCCTTTCCCAGACTTATCCTGGCGCGATCCGGGTGAAGAGCCGAAGAGCCGGTGAAGAGCCCCAAGGCCTAATGGTCCCGGGGAGCGGATTCGAACCGCTAACCTACGGCTTATGAAACCGCCGCTCTAACCGTTGAGCTACCCCGGGAATCGATTTTAAGCGACTTTCTGTTTTCCTGTCCTAGTTTGTACTAAAGCGGGTATACTCCCCCTGCCGATAGAGGAGGTGCCCATGATAGACAGGCCTGCGATCACGCGCGTGAGATTACAGAAGGGTCGCTACCTCGTCAAGCGTCGTGAAATCTGGTACCTCGAGTCCTGCCAAGCAGGGCAGCAATCGCGGCGATCCCTGGGCACCGGGGACATGCAGGAGGCGACCCGGCGCGCGGCAGAAGGGGTGGAACCCCTCCCCCCGGCGATGGCCAGACGCAAGGCGCCGGCAGCGCTCACGCTTACCAAGGCCGCGGAAGAATATGAGGATTGGTACCGGAAGAACAAGCGGCACAGCGGAGCGGAGCGGCTCTTCCCGGTTCTGTGGCTCTTCGTCCAGGCCCTGGGTGAAGAACGGGATACGCGGAGCATCATGCGAGACGACGTTCAACGATGGGTCGACGGCCGATCTGACGGGCGTTCGGCCGTCACGGTGAGGGGCGACTTCGCCCGAATCCGGGCGTTCATCTACTGGCTCGCCCGACGGAAGGACGCGGCAGACATGAGCTCCTGCCGCGGAATCGACAAGCCCAAAGACGATGGAATGACAAAGGAGGCCCCTTCCCGGGAGAAGGTGAAGGCGGTCATCGGAAAGCTGAGGTCCCATCCCTGGCTTGCCGATTTCGCAACGGTCTTGGCCGAGACCGGCGTGCGCCCTACCGAGCTTTGCGGCGTGCGCGGGATCGACCTCCGGGACAAGCTCCTTGCAATCGTCCCGTGGGAAGACCGCAATCTAAAGTCCAAATGGAGCAAGCGGACGATTCAGTTGAACCAGACCGCGGCCGCAGTACTCCAGGGGCGCAAGGAGAAGATGTTCGACAAGACGCGCCCGATCTTCGGGAATCATCTGGGCAAGGTGTACGGCGAGGATAGCGTCTACCACCTCTTCCGCGACACCTTGGGAGGCGGGCACCTCAAGAAGCCCCCTGAGGCGCTCCGCATGACGCTCTACGACTTCCGTCATTTCTTCTGCTCCGAGCACGCGGCCCCCGGGCCTCAGCACATGGAGATCGAGGCTTTGTCTGCCTACATCGGGCACAGTCCTGCCAGTACTCAAACGTTGCTTCGCTGGTACGCGGACCAGCGGGCCCTTCGCCGCGGGGCCCCGGCCGGGCTTCTCGATGAAGAGAAGGAGGGAAAGATCGTGGAGATGAAGATGCCCGGCAGTTAGAGTTTCACCTTCCCCAGGTGACACTCTACGAGGCCCTGCATTTACATCGGACATTCAAGCGCCTCGACCCAGACGCTGATGAAGCACTATGTTGAAGCCCGAGCCCTCCTCCGCGGCAAGCCGACCTCGATGGTCTACGCTGACGGGAAGATGTGGATCAAATTCGTTATGGCCGTGATCGGATATAACGGCAACTACGTTGACTATTCCCCGGGTCGCTGGAGTGCGGCAACCTTCAAAGTTGGTTGAGCCCAATTACTGGGCTGTTGCGTTCCGAATCTTGGTCGCACATCGCGTCATTCGGAAGGCACCAAGAGTTCGTCGTTCTCGACCCACAGCGCGAAGTGCGGTAGTTTGGCCTCCTTATGGGCCAAAAGGATGAGGAAGGGAGCGTCGCAGATCATCTTTCGCCCAGTATTCCGGGGGTTGGCATCATGGGCGGGAATTGACCAGGCGCGGGCCATCCCTTCCTCATCCAGCTTGAATACGATCTCCTGCCATGCTCGTGCGACCCCTCCCTCATGGTGCAGGAATTTATGGCCCACAAGCTCATGATAGGAACGCGTGAGATCGAAGTTGACACAAGGGATAACCAGATCGTCCTCGGCCTTCAATTCTCCATAAGATTCATCGGTATGAATTGATCTTCGTTTCATGACAGCGGAGACCGTGTCGAACAAGGTTTTCCCAGGAGCCACCCGAGCCACGAGGATACGATCCCCTTTGATCCAGGGCGTCCATTTCACCGCTGGTTCCTCTGGGCGCAATTGCACCACAAAATCATCTTCCGAAACGAAATCGAGGACCCTGTGCCAATGCTCCTGATCGAGCGAACGCCCGTTGTTATTTCCGCTCCAGAGCCCAAACGCGACGACCTTCTTCTTGCCCCGGAAGGAGATGCCGTCGTGACGGAATAGATCCATGAGGTACCGCAAGTCCGGCCGAAAATAAGCAAACGCAATTGCCTGAGCATCTGGCGATGGGGCAACCTCCGCAAACTGGACTCCTGGGAATTTGCGAGTCATGTCCTCTCGGATGCGGCGATCCAGCGCCGATCCCAGAAGGCCTCCCATGGCCACATATTTCCGGGCCGGGGCTGCGAGAGCCGGGACAGGTCGGCGGGCTCAAGCGGTGAGCCCGGCGACTCGTCCCGGAGTCGGGATGGGTAGGAAAAGAGGCCCGGGAATGGACCAGGAAGGGCTCAAACCTTCCTGGTCCGGAAGTCCTACGAACGTGGGGGGAAGAGGCCGAAGATCTGTTCGGCCTGTCGGATGAGGAGGCGTCTGGGCCGGTTCAGATCCAGTGCGCCAACGGTCGCACGGCCGACCGGCGTCAGGGCAACGACCTCGTGACCCTCCCAGCGAAAGTTCTGGCTCCAGACGTCTTTCCTCGGA
>DATGFI010000518.1:0-7513 GCA_035309205.1 Planctomycetota bacterium
CTTGAACGTGTTGCGACCCGGAAGACGTTCCGAAACCCGCCTGGGTTTCGGTATGACTTCCGGGTCGCTTGTTTTTTAGATACCGATCCCGGAGCGCGGACGGTCGAGAGACGGACGAAAGCCGAAAATTCCACCACGGGGGTGGAATTCCCGCCTTTCGTCGTTCCCGCCGTCGCCCGCCTCCGTGGATCCTAACCCCATCTTGGGAGGTTCCATGTCCCAGTCTCACCGTGTTGAAGCAGATCTCGGAGACGGCCGCAAATTCGTCTTCGAATCCGGATGGCTCGCCAAGCAGGCCAACGGCGCCTGCATGGCCACCCTGGGAGAGACGATGGTCCTGGGCGCGAGCGTCGCCGGCCCGGCCCGCGAGGGCACCGACTTCTTCCCCCTCACCATCGACTACCGCGAGAAGATGTCGGCCGCGGGACGCTTTCCCGGAGGCTTCATCAAGCGCGAAGGCCGCCCCAGCACGAAGGAAATCCTGACGTCCCGCCTCTGCGACCGCCCCCTGCGGCCGCTCTGGCCCGACGGCTACTTTATGGACGTCCAGGTTCACCTGAACGTCTTCTCCGCCGACCAGATCAACGACCCCGACATCGTGGCAATGAACGCCGCGTCCGCCTCGCTGGTCGTGAGCGACCTGCCGTACCAGGGGCCCGTGGGCTCCGTGCGCGTGGGCCTGATCGGCGACCGCTACGTGATCTGCCCCACTTCCGCGGAGGTGAAGGAGAGCCGGCTCGACCTGGTCATCTCCGGCACCAAGGACGGGATCATCATGGTCGAAGCGGGCTCCCGGGAAATCTCCGAAGACGAGATGCTCGGTGCCTTCGAGGCCGCCCAGGCCCCCATCCAGGCCCTGATCGACGCCCAGCTCAAGCTCAAGCAGCTGGCCGGCAAGCCGCTCGCCGAGGTGAAGGCCACGCCCTTCCCCGAGGCCCTCGCCGCCAAGATCCGCGAGAAGTACCTCGCCGAGATGAAGAAGGCCTTCTTCATCAAGATCAAGCGCGACCGCAATAAGGCCTTCAGCGATCTGGGCAAGAAGATCTTCGATGATCTGATTCCCAAGGACCCGGCAGGCAACCCGGTCCCCGGCGCTCCCAGCAAAGTGGATGTCAGCCGCGCCCATGAGCGCGTGGTCGACGAGCTGGTGCGGGGCTACGTCCTGGAGAACACCCGCGCCGACGGCCGAGGCCTCAAAGAGGTCCGCCCGATCACGATCCAGCTCGGCCTCCTGCCCCGCACGCACGGCTCGGTGCTGTTCACCCGCGGAGAGACGCAGGCGCTGGTCACCACCACGCTGGGCACCTCGAGCAACGAGCAGATCGTCGAGGGACTGGACGAGGAGTACTCGCTCCGTTTCATGCTGCACTACAACTTCCCGAATTTCTCCGTCGGCGAAGTGAAGCCCATCCGCGGCCCCGGCCGGCGCGAGATCGGCCACGGCGCTCTCGCCGAGCGGGCGCTCGAAGCGGTCGTCCCCGGCTCCGAGGAATTCCCCTATACGATCCGGCTGATCAGCGACATCCTGGAGTCCAACGGGTCGTCGTCGATGGCTTCCGTCTGCGGAGGCTGCCTGGCGATGATGGACGCCGGCGTCCCCATCAAGGCGCCGGTCGCCGGCATCGCGATGGGCCTCGTCCAGGAAAAGGGCAAGGTCGCGATCCTGACCGACATTCTGGGCTCGGAGGATGCGCACGGAGACATGGACTTCAAGGTCGCCGGCACCGAAAAGGGCATCACGGCGCTCCAGATGGACCTGAAGGCCGCGGGCATCTCGATGGCGATCACGAAGCAGGCGCTGACCGAGGCCAAGGAGGGCCGCCTCCACATTCTCAACAAGATGAAGGAAGCCATCGCCGCGCCGCGCACGGAGATGTCCCCCTACGCGCCCCGCATGGTCCGCATCATGATCCCGTCCGACAAGATCGGCATGCTGATCGGCCCCGGCGGCAAGACCATCCGCGAGCTCGAGGCCCGCACCGGCTGCGTCATCGAGATCAACGACGACGACTCGGGCGAGGTGCTGCTGGCGTCGAAGGACAAGGCGGCGCTGGACGCCTGCAAGGCGATCATCGAGGGCATGACCCAGGAACTCAAGGTCGGCATGATCTATCCCGCCAAGGTGGTTTCCCTGAAGGATTTCGGCGCGTTCTGCGAGATCTCCGGCACGGGCCAGGACGGCCTGGTGCATGTCTCCGAGATCACCGATCAGCGCGGCATCCAGGTGGCCGACTTCCTGAAGGTCGGCATGGAAGTGGACATCAAGATGGTGGCGGCCGACCCCCAGGGCCGGAACCGTTTCTCGATCAAGGCGGCCCGCCAGGAAAAGGGCCTGCCTCCCCTGCAGCCGCTCAACGGCGGAACCCCCGGCGCCCCGGTTCCCGCCGGAGCCTCCCCGGGTGGGCCCGGCGGCGAGCAGCGTTTTCGCGACTCCCGTCCGCCGCGTCCCTCGGGCCCCGGCGCACCCGGCGGCCGTCCCCCCGGTCCGCCCCGCGGCCCCGGAGGCCCTCCCCCCCGCCGCGACAACTAAGTAGCCTCGGACATCCCGGGTCGCCTCCCCGGAAGGGGAGGCGACCCGTTCCCTTGATCGGCTCAGCCGGTTCTTGAGGCCGGCGCGGCCGGGTACGGCTGTCTCGCCTGGCCCCAACTCCATGCGATCGAGCAGTCCACCCCGAAATCCGAGGCCGAATTCCATCATCAGGAGTTCATGGCCGAGGTCTGCATCGTCTTCTTCGCCCTCGTTTATTACAGCGGCCGGGGCTTCGCCCGTCTCTTCCGGGCTCCCGGCCTGGCCGATGAAATCAAACATCGCGGCGACTGGCCCCTGACGATTCTCGGGGTCCTGCTCGGCCTCGTTCTGGCCTCCCGCCTCTGGTTCACCACCAAACACGGATGGCACCGTTTTGACGGCTTGGCGGCGCTCGTCCTCATCGCGGGCCTGCTGGTGCTCACGATCGTCTTCAAGCTGGGACTTGGCTTCAGGAGGGAGCCTCCGCAGGAGTCCCAGTAGGGCGCTCGGACATCTCGACTCCGGCCCCGACGTCTCCCCTGATTCGTGATTCGAAATTCTCGATTCTCGTTTCAAGCGTAAGAAGTCTGATGACCCGGCTCCGGACCGCCGCCGCGCTGCTCCTGCTCTCCCCGCTGCTGTGGTCCCAGGAGACCAAGAACAGCCCCGGCATCCAGTCCAACGTCATGGTCCCCATGCGCGACAACGTACGTCTCGCCACCGACCTCTACCTTCCCGGTGACGGTAAGTTCCCCGCCATTCTCTGCCGAACGCCCTACGACAAGACCGGAGAGAAGGCCAACGGCGCTTATTTCTCCTCGCACGGATATGTCTATGTCGCCCAGGACACCCGCGGGCGCTATGCCTCGGAGGGCACGTGGAAGTTCCTGGTCGACGATGCCCGGGACGGGGAGGAGGCCGTCAATTGGATCGCCCGCCAGCCCTGGTCCAACGGCAAGGTCGGAACCATCGGGACATCCTACGTCGGCGGTACGCAGCACGCGGCCGCGCTGCGGCGGCCCAACGCCCTGGTGACCTCGATCCCGGTCGACGCGGTCTCCAATCCTGGCCGCCACGGGATCCGAAACGGCGGCGCCTTCGAACTGCGCTTCTGGAACTGGATCCTTCTCAACGCGGCCAAAGGGAGCCGTGCGTCCAGGGATCCTGAGACGAGAAAGCAGCTCGAGGAAATGGCCGACAGCCGCCGGAAGTACCTGATGAATCTTCCGCTCCGCAAGGGGACGACCCCGCTCCGGCTCTCCCCCGACAGCGAGGACTGGCTCACCGAGGCGATGCGTCGGGGCGCCAACGACGAGTTCTGGGACTTCACCAACATCAGCGACCATGCGGATCGCTACAAGGACATGCCGGTCTACCTCGTCGGAGGCTGGTACGACTCCTGGGCCATCAACACGACGGGCAACTTCACGTCGCTCTCGAAGGCGATCCAGGGCCCGGTCTATCTGATCATGGGCCCCTGGATCCACGGACAACAGGGCCGGCATGCCCACGGCCAGGTGGAATTCGGGACCGAGGCCGCGATCGCCGATCCGCTCGCCTGGCGTCTGGAGTGGTACGACCACTGGATCAAGGGCCTGGACAACAAGGTCGGCAGGGAAGACCCCTTCGCCGCCAAGGTCCGGATCTTCACGATGGGGAGCGGCGACGGGCACAAGACGCCCGACGGCCTGCTCTTCCACGGCGGCCGGTGGAGGGACGAGGCCCAGTGGCCCCCGGCCAAGGTCAAGCCGACGCCCTACTATTTCCTCCGCAACGGAGCCCTCACGACGACGATGCCGACCACCGACCGCAGCCAGACGAGCTTCCTTTTTGATCCGAAGAATCCGGTGCCGACGATCGGCGGGAACATCTCCTCCGGAGACGGCATCCTCCTTCAGGGGGGCTGGGACCAGCGCGGCGGGCCCCACGTCTGGAACGCGCCCGATCCGCTCCCCCTGTCGGCGAGGAACGACGTCCTGGTCTTCCGGACCAACCCGCTCCCGGAAGACGTGGAAGTGACCGGCGACATCCAGGTTCAACTGTGGGCGACGTCCACCGCCCCCGACACGGATTTCACCGCGAAGCTGATCGACGTCTATCCGCCCTCGGGCGACTTCCCCGGCGGCTTCGACCTCAACATCACCGACGGGATCCTCCGCGCACGCTACCGCGAGAGCCTGAGCGAGGAGAACCTGATGGATCCGGGCACCGTGTATACGTTCACGATCAAACTCTATCCGACCTCGAATGTCTTCAAGAAGGGACACCGCATCCGGGTGGACCTATCCAGCAGCAATTTCCCGCGCTTCGACATCAACCCCAACACGGGAGAGCCGCTGAACGACAACCGGCGGACCCAGCCCGCGACGAACACGATCTTCCACGACCACCACCATCCGTCGCACATCATTCTCCCGATCATCCCGAAGCAATCCTAGGGCGACGTCCGCAGCCGGAATCGCGGATCCTTGGAATCCTTCCTCCGGGCGGTTTCCTCCGACTTCGTCGCGGCATCGACCAGACCCAAGGCCCGCTCGGCGTCGGCACGCCAGAACCAGGCCTCGGCGCTGCCGGAGCCGCCGTCGATGCCCTCCCGGAGATGCTTCAGGGCGGCGGAATAGTTCCCCGCCTCCAGCTCCCTGCGCCCCTGATCGACCTGTTCAGAGGCCTCCAGGAGCGCGCGATTCTCGTCTGCCTTCCCCCGCTCGATCCCGAAGACGACGGCCCCGCAGACGATCGCCGCGACTACCATCAGGAGCGCAGTCCCGCGGAGTCGGTCGCAACTCCGTTCGAAGACCAGACCGGTCGACGGATCGAGTTCCGCGGCAAGGAGGATCTCGATTCGCCGGGCGAGGCTGAAGTGGCGCCAGGACCATCCATGGATCGACACGTGATTGAGATCGGCCACCCGATGGAGCGCATCGGTCATCTTGCGGGCCGCTCCATAAGGGGGAAGGCCATCCTCCCGGGCCGGAACCACTCGCGCAGCGACCAGATCGGCTTCGGTCTCGAAGCGCCGGGACACGTACCCGAAGGCCAGCACCCAGTACAGCCCCGCCCAGACGAAAAGGATCGTCAGGACTATCGCGGCGGGCACCCTCGCCGCTTCGAGCCCATCATGGATCAGTCCCGAGAAGGCGGAGAAGGCCAGCGCCGCCAGAAGATAAAACAGGATATGACGCTTCCTCGCATGCGTAACTTCGTGGGAAAGGACGCAGTCGAGTTCGTCCGGAGTCATGCCCTCGAGGATGGCCTCGGTGAAGAACACGTAGCGCCAGCGGGTGGAAAGGCCTGCGACGAAGGCGTTGGCCATCCGGGAGGTGCCGGTCGGGACCACGAAGAGCCGGGCCCCGGAGTAACCGGCCGTTTCGGCCATCCGCTCGAGCCGGTCGCGAAGGGGTCCGGCTGCCATCGGCCGCGCGCCCAGGATGAACCTGAGAAGCGGGGGGAGAGCGACCATGAGAAGCATCAGGCTGCTCAGGATGAGGATCCAGGCGACAAACGGGTACACGATCGCGAGCGTCGCCAGGGACTCGAAGCGCGCGAAGGCCTCCGTCAGGAGGAGCATGAAGAACAGGGGCATGAACGTGAGGCCCAGGAAGCTCCGAAAGGCGAAACGGAGGCCTCCGCTGTGCGGATTCAGGCGCGTATGGATGAGGGTCAGGACAGCGTTGAGGGCGAAGAGCGGAGCGAGCCCGAGCAGGGTGCTGGCCATCGGGTCCTCCTCGACGCCGATCGACCAGACCCACAGCGGATAATGAAAGACGAACACCAGCTGGGCGTAGAGGAGAATGGCCAGGCCGCGGAGGATTTCCCGCGCGAGCCCCGGCTGGCGCGGCCGTCTGCCAAGGACGGCCCAGCAGATGCCCGCGTAGACGGCAATCCCTCCCAAGGCCGCCCAAAAGGCGACGACCGGGTCCCGGGCGAAGGTCAACGGCTCGATGCCCAGGGGATACTCCGCGAGGAGCAGCAGCCCGGCCAGGTAGTAAAAAGGGGTCGTCATGACTCTTGGGGGGGCAGTCTATCATACGGACCGGGTTTCCATCGGCCGCATAACGCGATCCTTTGCAGTCCGGGGGAATGGAGGGCTCCCCTGGGGCGTCTATGAATCAGGTTGGGAACAGCAGGTAATTGGAGGCCGGAGGATGGGGGTATGTTATATTTAGCACTACTGCCCGATCCTGAACCCTGAAGGGGGACTGCCGACATGTTCGAAAAATTCACGGAGCGCGCCCGCAAGGTGATGAGCCTGGCGAGGCAGGAAGCGCAGCGGCTCAACAGCGAGTTCATCGGAACCGAGCACATCCTCCTGGGCATCATCCAGGAGGGCGGCGGCGTCGCCGCCAAGGTGCTGAAGAACCTCAACGTCGACCTGAAGCGCATCCGCCAGGAAATCGAGAAGCTGATCACGCCCTCGACCTCCCCCACCGTGACGCTGGGGCAGCTGCCCTTCTCCCCCCGCGCCAAGCGCGTCATCGAGCTCGCCGGCGAGGCGGCCAGCCAGCTCGGCCATGACGTGATCGGCACCGAGCACCTGCTCCTGGGCCTCCTGAAGGAGAACGAGGGGATCGCCGCCCAGGTCCTGACGAATCTGGGGCTCAAGCTCGACGAAGTCCGCGACATGGTCCTGGAGGTGCTGGGCGCCGACGTGGGCCAGCAGGACGTCGACGACAAGCTTTCGACCAAGACCTCCAAGTCGAAGACTCCGGCTCTGGACGCCTTCGGCCGCGACCTGATGGAGCTGGCGCGCGAGCGGAAGCTCGACCCGGTCATCGGCCGGCGCAAGGAGATCGAGCGCGTCATGCAGATCCTTTCCCGCCGCACGAAGAACAATCCCGTCCTCCTGGGCGAGGCGGGCGTCGGCAAGACGGCCATCGTCGAAGGGCTGGCCCAGGACATCATCAACGGCAACGTCCCCGAAGTATTGAAGGAAAAGCGCATCGTGGTGCTCGACCTGGCCCTCATGGTGGCCGGCACCAAATACCGCGGCCAGTTCGAGGAGCG
>DATGFI010000519.1:0-3003 GCA_035309205.1 Planctomycetota bacterium
CGCACGAAAAGGAGGAACTTCTCCGACCGCGTCCGCCCTCGATTCAGTTCCCGCCAATGCGGGGGCGTCTCCACGGGAAGGAGGACGAAGAAGAGCATCTGGCCGACGAGCAGGATGAAGAAGCTCATGGCCAGATGGTTAAAATGCCTCGGGGAGCTGACCGTCCAGTTCAGGTAGACGATGGCGGGATAGTAGAGGAAGCTGTAGATCCAGGCCCAGCGGGGGCGGGAGGGAATCCGTTCGTCGAGAGACGTCGAGAACTGGCGCGTCGTCGCGGCGGGATGCCGCTGGCACCAGAAGTAGAACTGATACACTCCGAAGATGAGAAAGACCGTCATGACGAGATGGATCGCGTAGTCGATGGCGTTCATGACGGTTTCCGGTAGCAAGCGCGGTGCCATCGCGCCGGAAGCGCCAATCCGGCCCTGGACTGAGAATCCAGGTGCTCAGTATAGTGCTGGCCAGTCCCTTGGAGGTGCGCCATGCCCCACACCGTGGATCCGTCGCCCGTCCTGGAATCCCTGGACGGCTTCCGCCGCTCGAAGGCGATGTTCGCCGCATTGGAGCTCGGAGTCTTCGAACATCTTGAGCGGGGACCGGCCTCGGCGGAAACGATCAGTCGGGATCTCCATCTCCATGCCGATGCCGCCGAAAGGCTCCTGGATGCCTGCGTGGGAAGCGGCTTCCTCGGGAAGAAGGACGGGGTCTATTCGAATCTCCCGGTGGCCTCCGCCTATCTCGTGCGGTCCAGCCCGGCGGCGCTGGTCGGTTACATCGACTACTCGAATCGCGTGGGTTATCGGATGTGGGGCGACTTGGAAACGGCCATCCGGAAGGGCAGCCACCTTTGGGAGACCACCTACGGCCTCAAGGGTGACATTTTCGCCCACTTCTTCAAGACCGAAGAGGCCAAACGGACCTTCCTGATGGGCATGCACGGAATGGGGATGCTCAGTTCGCCTCGCGTCGTCGAGATCTTCGATCTCAGCCGCTTCAGGCATCTGGTCGACCTGGGCGGGGCGACGGGACATCTCACGATTGAAGCGGTGCGCAGATACCCTGCGCTCAAGGGCACCATCTTCGATCTGCCCGCCGTCGTCGTCTTGGCGCAGGAGTTCATCGGCCGCTCCCCCGACAAGGCCAGGCTGGGCGTTGTCGCGGGCGACTTCTTCAAGGATCCGCTGCCGGAGGCCGACCTCTTTGCGCTGGGCCGCATCCTCCACGACTGGTCCGCCGAAAAGATCAAAGTCCTGCTGGCGAAAATCGTCGCTCGGCTGCCCTCGGGCGGAGGCCTCCTGATAGCGGAGCGGCTGCTGAACGACGACAAGACCGGCCCCTTAAAGGGCCAGCTCCAGTCCCTGAACATGCTGGTCTGCACGGAGGGAAAGGAGCGGAGCGCCGCCGAGTACCGGTCGATCCTCCTCGAGGCGGGCTTCGCCGACGTGCAGGCGCGGGAAACCGGCTCGGTCGTCGACGCCGTCTTGGCGACGAAACGATAGCGCCCCACGGAGGGGGCGCCGAGGAATGCCGCGAATCCCCGGCGTCTCCTTCGCGTCTAGGACGGACGGTCCAGGGCGTCGAGCAGCTCCTGAACGGTCGAACAGTCCGAGGTGTCGATCCTGGTCTGCTCGATCGCGGCGAGCAGGCGCCCGACCTTCTCGTCGAGCGCCAGGAGTGTCTTGTAGAGAGCGTCTTCCTGCTCCTCGGTCATGCAATCCTCCTATCCTTCTGGGATAGTGTCGTCCCATGCTGTGCCGGAATAGGTCACGGGTTGGGGGGCGGTTCCGCGCGACGTCGCGCGACGGGTCTCCCGGAAGGAGTGCTCCGGGACGTCCGTCGCCAGGTTCAGCCGCCCGGGGAGACCGCCGGCGGAAACCCTCCCTCGCATCGGGAGGGCGGTCTCCAGGGACCGCGGGACCCTGCGCCGACGCCCTTCGAGGGGATCGGTCGTCCGATCGTTCAACGATGGCGGAGGACCTGGCCCGCCCGCGCGCCCGTGTGGCGGCCATGGTCGACTGTCACCTCACCGTTGACGATCACGATTTCAATCCCGTCGGGGTACTGGAAGGGATCGAGATAGGTCGCGCGGTCGATGACGCGTCCCGCGTCGAAGACGGTCAGGTCCGCGTAGGCGCCGGTGCGGATGATTCCCCGGTCCTTCAGCCCGATCTTCGCCGCGCTCAGCGACGTCATCTTTCGCACCGCGTCCTCGAGCGTGAGCAGCTTCTTCTCGCGGACGTAGACGCCCAGGACGCGGGGGAAGGTCCCGAAGCTGCGCGGGTGGGGCCGGCCGCGGCGGAGCGGTCCCTCGATGGAATGCGCCAGGCCGTCGGAGCCGATGGAGCACCAGGGCTGCGACAGCGCGAGGTTCATGTCCTCCTCGGTATGGTGGGCGTAGATCGTGGAGATCGAACCGTCTTCCTCAAGGAGGAAGTCGAACATCCCCTCGATCGGATCGGAGGCGGCGTTCCGCCTCGCGAGGATGGCGTCCATGGTCTGGCCCTCGGCGGCGCGGTTCTTCGCGCTGAGGTTGCCGTTCACGAGCATCCGGCTCCAGTCGCCGCCGACGGCGGTGTAGTGGTTGTACCAGCCGGGGATGCCCGACTGGATGTCCTTCTTCATCCGCGCGCGCTCGGCGGGATCCTTGAGGCGCGCCATCAGTTTTTCATGGCCGCCTTCGTGGGCCCATGGGGGCAGGATGGTCACCAGGTTGTTATTCCCCCGCGTGTAGGGGTAGATGTTGGCCTGGACGTTGACACCCCGACGCCGCGCGTCCTCGATCAGCGCGACGATGTCCTTCATCTTTCCCCAGTTTTGACGGTCGGCGATCTTGAGGTGGATGATGTCGACCGGCACGCCGGCGTGTTCGCCGATCGCGATCGCCTCCTTCACCGACTCGAAGACGCCGGTGCCCTCGTTGCGGTGGTGGGTCGAATAGATCCCGCCGTATCTCTTCACTTCGCGGCAGAGCTCGACCAGGTCGTCGGTCGTCGCCAGGAAGCC
>DATGFI010000520.1:0-2173 GCA_035309205.1 Planctomycetota bacterium
GGACGACTTGGCGCGAGCCATGGTCGATGTGGTGCTCTGGGGATCGGGTGGGATCCAAGGACCGGTGTTCGAGAACCGCGACATCCAAGCCATGGTCCGTGCGCCGTGGCGACCCGGGCTCGGAGCCCACCCGGGTCGCCATCGCTGTAAGGCGTCGGGAATGCGCCGGCTACCTACTTTCCGTAGGCCTGCGCGACCTGTCCCACCAGTTTCGCCCAGGCCATGTCCATCGCCCCGTAAATCGCGCCGGCGTCCGGCCTCGTGTTGTCCTTCAGGATTTCGACCATCAAGCTTGCGTAGTCGGTGACGATGACGCCGGCCTGCAGCATGCGGAGGAGGCCGACCTCGCGCTTGGTCTGGCTGAACGTTCCGCAGGCGTCGACGGCCACGTAGGCGTCCATGCCCTTGCCGACGGCGGTAATGGCCGGGAAGGCGGCGCAAATCTCGAGGGAGACGCCGGCGAAGATGAGCTTCTTCCGGCCGGTCGCTTCGATCGCACGTGCCACCCTTGCGTCGTCGTAGGCGTTCACGGTGCCACGATCGATGATCTCAATTCCGGGCAGTGCCTCGACCAGCTCCGGGAAGGTCGGGCCCCACATGCTGTCGCGCGCAGTGGTTGTGACGACGATCGGCAGGTTGTGGAGCTTCGCGGCTTTTGCAAGGCCGACCACGTTGTGTTTCAGCTCGCCGGTGGAAATGTCCCGGACACCCGTCATGAGGCCGACTTGGTGGTCCACCAGCACGAGCGCAGCGTTCTTGGCCGTCAAAGGCTCATACGGACGATTCTTGTCAAACATGGGCTTCTCCTTTCATGAATGCTTCCAATCACTGCCGCCACCTGTCCATTACCAGAGGCGCGCATCGTGCGACAAGACCGCAATGGGGGCAGGTTTGTCTCCCTCTGAAGGGGGAGATGCCCGAGGGACTCCCTAGAGTCGCAGGAGCCCTTTACGGGCGGCCACGGCGACGGCTTCGGTGCGGCTGAGGACGTTGAGTTTCCGGAACAAGGATTTCACGTGGGTCTTCACGGTCAACTCCGTGATCGAAAGGTCCGCGCCAATCAGTTTGTTGGGCTTCCCCTGGACCAGGAGCCTCAGGACCTCGAGCTCCTTCGCCGTCAATTCCTCGGCCGGCAGCCGCTCGGCGAGCTTGGCGGCGATCCCGGGCGGGATGAGCGTCCGACCCCGGTGCACGTTGCGGATACATCGGAAGAGATGCTCGCTCCGGATGTCTTTCAGGACGTAAGCTTTCGCGCCCGCCCGGATCGCCCGGTAGATATCTTCGTCGCCGCTATAGGTGGTGAGCACGATGATGCGGGCCCCGGGGTCAAGAGCGCGAATCTGCTCAATGGCGGTGACGCCGTCCATGCCGGGCATCTGGAGATCCATGAGCGTGATGTCCGGCCGATGCTTCTTCCATTGTTCCACCCCAGGCCGCCCGTCACCGACTTGTCCCACGACTTCAAGGTCCGGCTCTTCTCTTAGGAGAGCCACCAATCCGTCCCGCACGATCGTGTGATCCTCGACAACCAGGACGCGGATCGCCTTTCCTTTCTCCGCGGGCAACTGTCTTTTTGGAGCGACTTTGCTCTCCGGACCGTGCGTCTTCTCTTTCCTAGGCATCGGTGTCTCGATCCCTGACCTTCTTGATGATGATCCGAATTCGCGTGCCTTGCGCCTTGGAGGTCCTCAAGGTGAACCGCCCTCCCATTTGCTCCACTCGCTCTTTCATGCCTAGGAGGCCGAACCCCTCGTGCTCCTTTTTCGGATCAAAGCCGGAACCATCGTCAGCGAGGTCAATGCGCGTTTCGTCCTGCACTCCCGTGAGCGTCGCTGTGAAGGTCTTGGCCCGCGCATGTTTAATCGTATTCGTCAAAGACTCCTGGGCGACCCGGAGGAGGACCTCCTTGCATTCCGGAGTCAGCGGCGGCTCCACTCCGACCACTTGGACTTCCGTCCGAAGGTCGCTTCCCGAGGTCATCCGCTTAAAAAGATCCTCAAGAGCGCTCCGGAGGGACAGCCCCTCGAACGACCGGGGCCGGAGCGAAAGCACTGAGCGGCGGGCCTCCCCCAGACCGACTCTCGCGAGATCCTCGGCCCGTTTCATACGTTCCGCCGCCTTGGAGAGATCCCGGCGCTGGATCGCACGCTTAGCGGCCTCGAGCTGAAGGATG
>DATGFI010000521.1:0-6808 GCA_035309205.1 Planctomycetota bacterium
ATTCCCACCGCACAGGAACGCGTCCACTACGAGCCCTTAGGGACGCAGGATCCATGCACAAAGGCTCGGCGATCCTCCCTGGGCGGATACAGAAACCTCGGTGGTGCGATGCCCCCCTT
Organism: Planctomycetota bacterium; assembly: GCA_035309205.1. Classification (GTDB taxonomy): domain Bacteria; phylum Planctomycetota; class MHYJ01; order MHYJ01; family JACPRB01; genus JACQFK01. The sequence goes on from DATGFI010000521.1 coordinate 120, forward strand.
GAGCCCGGGCCTCGACCGGCCGCCTCCCCTACCCCGGCGCCGCAAGGCGACGCCTCGCCACAGTCGTGACGGATGCGGCAAGCCTCGCTGGCGAGGCGCCCTGCACCGGGGCCCGAGGGGGACGGCCGCGCGAGAGCGTACTGGGCGGCGGATGGGAGTAGACGGCCCCACACCTTCCGTGGCCTCTTCAATTCCCAGGACTTCCCTCCAGTCAGCTATGGCGTCCTCCATAGGTCATTCAGGTTCAATGTGTTATAGGCGGGCTCGCTCGCTGGCAATCCAAAGCCGCCGAAGAGCCAAAACCGTCCCCGGTGATCGGTCCATGAGGAGGCATAGTAACGCGAGCCGGGAATATTCCCGGCTCCCGGGACTCCCTCAGTACCGTAGACGCCGAACTGGTTCGTGACCGTGCTCCCGGAGACCCATTCCCACTCGGTACCGTTGAACATCCATAGATCGTTCAGGTCTCCAGGAGTGTCGAGATTCGTGTAGCCATACCCTCCGAAAACCCAGAGATGGCCCGAGAGGTCGATACAGGCGGCGGCATTCTGCCGCGCTCCGGGGACGGCCAACCCGTAGGGCTTCCCCTGGGGACTGAGGATGGCGGGCTGGTTCTGAAGGTCCGATCCCGACACCCACGTCCACGTCGCTCCGTCGTAGGTCCACAAATCGTTATAGAGCTGGTTGACGGCGCCGTTCGTCGAGGCCTCTCCCCCGAAAAGCCAGAAGAGTCCGTTCTGATCGATCCCCGACATGCTTCCGTAGCGGGCGCCCGGAACGTTTGAGGCGTTCGGGATCCCGCGGGTTCCGTAGCTTCCGGGCTGGCTCCCCGCAAGGCTTCCGGAGAGCCAAGTCCAGTGCACCCCGTCGAACTTCCAGAGATCATTCAGCGTCACGGTCCCGGCCCCCGTTCCGTCGATGCCGATGCCCCCAAACAGCCAGAGGTTTCCCGCGACATCCGCCCAGGTGGCTCCGGAGGCCCGGGAACTGGGGACGTTGCTCGAGGAAACGAGCCCCAGCGTCCCGAAGCTGCCCTTCTGGCCTCCGGTCGTGCTCCCCGAAACGAAGGTCCAGTTCGTGCCGTCGAACTTCCACAGATCGTTGAGCACGGTATAGGACGCGGAATCGTAGCCGTCTCCCCCGAAGAGCCAGAAATTCCCCTGCGGATCAGTCCAGGAATGCGCCCTCCAGCGCGCCCCGGGAACGAGCGGGCCGGGCCCCGAGTAGGTCCCCACCTGGTTGGGGGTATTGCTCCCCGAAACCCAGGTCCAATTCGTGCCGTCGAACTTCCACAGGTCGTTGAGGACGGGCTCAATCCCCGAGAAAAACAGTCCCCCGAAGAGCCACAGGTTCCCCGCAAGATCGACCCAGGTCGCGGCGCCCTCGCGGTTTCCCGGGAAGTTTCCGGGAGCAGGGATCCCCTGGATTCCGTAGGAGCCGCTTGCTACATCGGAGTTCGTCCCGCTGACCCAGGTCCAGGTGCTGCCCGGAAGGGGAATCGCCGGAGTAATTCCCCTCGTCGTCATCGAACTGCTCCCGCCGCAGGCGGGAATGAGCGCCGTGACCAGGATGATCCCGACCCAGCGCTTGCCGTGTAAGTGCATCATGCGAATCTCCCTTTGGGAATTAGTTCGTGCGACTCCGGCCGGCCGTTCTCGGATTCCCTTCCCGGTCTGATCCGGCTTCAAGATATAACCGGTCGCGCGTGCTTGGTCCAGCATCAGAGCGAGGTTTGCTTGGGTGTTTCCAGAGCAAGCCCAGGTCTTGAGACGTCCGCGGATGGCAAGAATACAAAGGAACAGAACATTCCTATTCTGAAGCTCGTTCTTAACGCGTCCACGGATTTGACGAAGAGCGCTGGAGGACATCTTCGATATCGGCGGGGACCGGGCCCAGGACGCGTCCCACCGTGCGATGAACGAGGCCGAGATGGAGACGGACGAACTCCCCCCAGGTGGCCGAGTCGCCGGAGATGCACCTCCGGGTGAATTCTGCGTCGCCTATGTCCCATCGCCCAGCCGGCAGAGTTCCTTTTTGCCGTCCGGCGCGGTCCTTCCCTCGGAGGGGCTCAGGGGCGGAATCCGTCGACCCAAACCGCTCCTGCCGTCGGACGCCGCGAGAGATTAGAAGGTGCCGACCATCGCGCTGAACATCTGTCCCGAGCTTGACGCTCGAGAGCTCCCGGCCAAGTTCCTTTCAGAGTGTCGCGCCCGGGGAGAACATGATCACTCCTTGAGCAAAAGGACGACTGGCAATCTGCTCAGGCGCTCACCTTGTGGTGGGTTCTTCCGGGGGGGAAGTTCTCGAGAGCCTCCCCTACCGCCTGCCGGATCCGGTTCTCGCGTTCCTCCGGAGACAGGGAGTCGTAATCGAGGATGTTGACGACTCCCCTCCAGATGGCCCGGAGGTTCGGCCGGCGCTCGAAGATATCGATGGCCACGTACGTTTCCTTTGAGACGTAAACCGCCGGCGGTCCCCAGGTGCCACCCCAATAGGGACCCCAACCGTAACCGCACCCCCATCCATCGCCCCAGCCCCAATCGGCGTCGGTCTCAATACGTCGCACGTGCGATGCGTTCACGGAAACCAGGAAATCGGCCTTTTCATCGACGGTTTTGGGGAATCCTTCCAGGGTCAGCTCGGCTTCTACCGCGGTTTTCACCCTTTGGAGAGTCAGCGGATCGAACCGCGGGGCTTGGGACTCCCGGCTCTGCGGTGTCGACTGCTCCGTCAACCAAGACCACGTGTGGAGTGTGGAGAAATCCGCCTTCGCATCGTAATCCACCATGACCTCGATCCCGGAGCAGGCCCCAAGGGGGAGCATCAGAAGACCCGCTATCACCGAGTTCAACCGCATCGACGACCTCCGTCCCGGAAACTCTCCTTCTGCTTAATTGATCCCCCGAGGCATCCGCTGTTCCGACGTGGATCCCTGGAATCCCAGGGACGGAGGAGATGAAGGCCGTGATTCCCCGGAGGGGCACCAGGAGATGCAGGGAGCGGCTTTCGGGAGGGCGACCCGGCTCCCGGGGGGGTATACTTAGCAAGCTGTACCTCACAGAGAATTCTCAGAAAGATTGATGACCAAAGGAGGCGACTTCTGTCTCGATACAGTTGCGGCGCAATCTCCCTAACGTCACTCCTCCTCGCAGTTTCTGGTTGCGCGACCACGGGAGGAGGCGCGGACGAATCTAGCAGCCAGACCACTTCCCAGGGTGTTCTTAAGACTCTCGGTAAGTTCGGCCCGAGGGGCGCTCAAGTCAGTGTTTGCACCTTTAAAGAAGCTTCTTCTGGAAAAATGTGTGCCCTCATCGGGATCGACGTAGGGAAAAGGAATTCGTTCAGTTTTCAGCGTCCCCAGAGTCAAGCCTTGATCGACCTCTGCACCAAAGCAGGAGCCGAACAATCTTCAAGCTGGAAACTGATAGGGACTATCGTCGAGTCCGATACCACGGATATCTCCACTCTGCGGGTCAGCGCCGGGCCAGGAATTCAGTTGGTTATCGAGTCGCAGAAGATCGTCAGCATCGCGGCGGTTGTCCCTGCGGCGGACATCCAACGCTTTCATGAGGCGTTGCGGAAAGCGGTAGGGGAACTGGCCGATTAAGCCTCGGAACATTGGAAGCCCCTGCCGTTCGCGCGAGGCTTGCCGTGATGCTGCCCCGATTGATGACATCCAGCGGCCCAAGACTCCTGCATGCTAGACTTAATCTCATGGATGTGCGGGGCATCGCCCTCCTGATTCTTCTCGTCTCGGCAAGCAGCGGAGGCGCCCACGAGCCCCGCTCCGCGCTTCGCGTCCATGGACTTTTCGGCGACGGCATGGTCCTCCAGCGAGACCGGCCTTGCCCGGTCTGGGGCAGCGCCCAGCCCGGCGACCGGATAACCGTCACGATCGCGGGTCAGACGAAGACGGCCACGACCGGGGCCGACGGACGCTGGTTGGTCCGCCTCGACGCACTCCCGTCCGGCGGACCGCACGAACTGAACGTCTCGGGTCCGAAATCGGTGACCTTCCGGGACGTGCTCGTCGGAGAGGTCTGGGTTGCGGCGGGCGGATCCAACATGGAATTCCCGCTCAAGGATGCGAAGATTTCCCAGACGCAGTCGGACGAGAACGCGATTTCCCAGGTGCGCTTCTTCCTGGTGCCGAAGGGATCCGCGGACGACCCTGTCACGGACTTGGGCGGATCGTGGAAATCGGCGCGTTCCGAGGCGGCCGCGGAATTCTCAGCGGTGGCCTATTATTTCGCCCGAGAGGTCCAGCGCGTGCTCAAGGTCACGGTGGGCGTCCTCCAGGCGGCCGCCGACGATTCCCGCGCCGCCCAGTGGATGTCCAGTCGCGCGTTGCGGAGTTGCCGCGGCGGCCGGAGCATTGCCGCTCTTCACGGCATGCAGATGGAGAACTATGAACTCGCCCAGGCGATGTACCAGGGAAGTGTCCGACGTGCCGAGGAGGCGCGTGAGAACGGAACCCCGGTTCCGCCGCTTCCTCCCCGACCGGCCAAGCCATATCCGATCTGCGACCAGTACAATGCGCGCATCGCGCCGATGATGCCTTATGCGATCCGGGGCGCGATCTATTACCAGGGCGAGCCCGAGCTGTACCGGTTCTCCACGTACGAATCCGTGTTCCCCGCGCTGATCCAGGGATGGCGCGAGGCGTGGGGTCAGGGCGAGTTCCCCTTCGGCTATGTTCAGCTGGCGAGCTACGGCGTCCGTCAGGATACGGGCGTAAATTCGATGTGGGCCCAGTTCCGCGAATCGCAGCGTCGGACCCTGTCGACGCCGAACACCGGCATGGCCGTCGCCCTGGATTTGGGGGAATCGGACAGCCTTCGGCCCCGCAACAAGGAGGACGTCGGCCTGCGTCTGGCCCTCTGGGCCCAGGCCCGGGTCTACGGCCGGAACCTGGTCTACAGCGGGCCCGAATTCGACTCCATGCGGGTCGAGATAGACCGCATCCGCATCCTCTTCAAGAACGTCGGCGGCGGGCTTAAGGCCGACGGCAAACTTCGCGGCTTCCGCATCTCCGGGGATTTCAGAATCTTTGTAGACGCCGACGCGGAGATCAACGGAGACACCGTGCTCGTCTCGAGTCCTGAGGTACGCTGGCCCGCTGCGGTGCGTTACGGATGGGCGGACAATCCGGACTGCAACCTGACGAACAAAGAAGGCCTGCCCGCATCGCCGTTCCGAACGGACTCGTGGTGACTCGAGGTTCGAGGACATCCTGATTCCGCAAGGAAGTTCGAAACCGAGTCCCTTTCTACGCAGGGATCTGAAGTTCCGCCGAACTTCAAGTTCCTCTGGGCGGTCCAAAGTTCAAGCTTCGAGGAGATAACAATGAACTTCCTTTCGTGCCTGGCGACCCTGATCCTGGCTGCGAGCCCCTCGCTCGCCGACGACCAGGAAACGCTCCAGCAGGCCCTCACCAAGGTCGCCGGGCTGGATTCTTACAGCTTCAAAGGCGAGACCGAGGTCCAGAGCCAGTTCGGGGCAGGCGTGGGCGGCCAGGCCCCGTCGCTCGACGGGAAGTACCAGAAAGAGGTCGGCCTCTACATCAAGTCCGACCGCGGAGAAGTCTTTCGGAAGGGGGATCGCGTCCTGGTCAAGCAGGGCGAGAACGACTGGCAGGACCTGGCCCAATTCCAGCCCCCCGCCCCCCCCGCCGCCGACGGCCAGAAGCCCCGCTTTCGCGGAAACCCCATGATGATCAAGCTCATGCTCCGGAATCTCAAGGCCCCCCACGAGGAACTCCGGGACCTGGCGAAAGGCCTGAAGGCCGTCAAGAAGGCCGAAAAGCCCGAGAAGATCGGCGACGTCGAGTGCTTCGAGTACTCGGGCGAACTGAGCGACGAAGCCCTGAAAGGATCCCCCCTGGGCCGCCTGGCCCTCCTGGGCGGGGCCAACGCCAGCCTGAGCGCCACCGCCCGAATCTGGGTCGACACCCAGGGAAACGTCGCGATCTATGAAGTCCTGACCAAGGGCGCGGTCAATTTCCAGGGCAATCAGGTCGAGATTTCGGTCACCCGCCGCAGCGAGATTACGGACGCCGGAAAGACGAAAGTCGAGGTTCCCGAAGGGGTCCAGAAGCTGCTCTCGGCGAAGCCCAAGGCCGAGAAGAGCGAGGACAAGCCGGACGAGAAGAAGGAGGACAAGAAGGATCAGTAAGCCGTCTGCTATACTCCGGGGGGAATGAACAAGGCTACGATCCTCAGTGAACTCAAGCGGGCGCTGACCCTCACCATTCCGTTCTTCGAGGCCGACCCCGCTTTCCTTCAGAAAAGCTACGGCCCGGGAAAGTGGAACGCCCGCCAGATCCTCGCCCACCTCACCGACACCGAAGTCGTCCACCACTACCGGACCCGCATGATCCTGAGCGAGCCGGGCTGCCAGATTCCGGCCTTTGACGAGAAGAAGTGGGCGAAGACCCTCGCCTACACCCAGCGCGACATGCTCCTCATGCGGCGGACCTTCACGACCTCGCGCGAAAGCATCATGGAGCTGGTCGACTTCCTGCCGGAGCAGATTTTCGGCCGCAGCGGCATGCACTCCGAGCTGGGCGAGATCCGCGCCTGGGACGTGGTCGGCAAGGCCGCGACGCACAACATGCACCACTACGGCCAGCTCGTCGCGATCAAGGAAGGCACGCCCTGGGTGCCTCCAGGCGCCCCGGCCCCATGAGC
>DATGFI010000522.1:0-2415 GCA_035309205.1 Planctomycetota bacterium
GTTGTCCCCGATGAGGAAGAGCCCTCTCCGAGTCTGTCTCGCAGACTTCGAGGAAGCTGCGCGGCAAAAACTGACACTTTCGGCCTACGACTTCGTCGCGGGCGGGGCTGCCGACGAGATCACGATCCGGTGGAACCGCGAGGCCTACGACCGCATGCGGCTCCGGCCGCGAGTGCTGGTCGATGTGTCCAAGCTCGACACTCGCGTGAAGCTTCTGGGCCTCGAGCTGCCCCATCCGATCCTGCTCGCGCCTGGCGCCTACCAGAGGCTCCTGCATGGCGAGGGCGAGCTTGCAACCGCCCGCGGCGCGTCGAGCACCGAGTCTGTCTTCGTCGTCAGTTCGAACGCGACGGTCTCCATCGAAGACATTGCCCGGGTCGCCCGGTCGCCCCTCTGGCTGCAGCTCTACGCGCAATCCGACCCCGGACGCAACCGGGAGATCATCGGGCGAGCCCAGGCGGCGGGCTGCAAGGCGCTCGTCGTCACGGTCGATACGCCCGTCATCGGTCCGCGGAACCGCGAGGAGCGCGGCGGCTTCACGTTGCCCAAAGGGATTTCGCTCCCGATGAATCCCCAGAACCAAAAGGAGCGCAAGACGAAAAGCCATCAGCGGGTGTCCCTGACCTGGAGGGACATCGAAGAGTTCCGCTCCAGAAGCCAGATTCCGGTCCTGCTCAAGGGCATTCTCGATCCGGATGATGCCGATCAGGCGGTCCGGCGGGGCCTGGACGGGATCATCGTGTCGAACCACGGCGGGAGGAATCTCGATACGGCGACCGCGACCATCGATGCGTTGCCGGCGGTCGTCGACAAGGTCGGCGGGCGCGTTCCGATCCTGATCGACGGCGGCATTCGACGTGGCACCGACATCGTCAAGGCGCTCTCCCAGGGGGCCGCCGCGGTGCTGATTGGACGACCCTACATGTTTGGTCTGGCCGTAGCGGGGGCCCAAGGAGTCGCCGACGTCGTCCGAATCCTGCGCCGGGAACTTGAGATGGCCCTCGCCTTGATCGGACGTGCCCGGATAGGCGACCTCGATCGGTCGGTCCTGGGCTAGGACCAATGCCCCTGAGCGAAGGTGGATAAACAAAAACAGCCTCCAAGTGCCGATAAACGATGTGAATAGGCATCGTCGGCACAGACAAGGAGGCTGCTGTGAGTATCATCGGCAAGACACGTCGGGAACTTTCTCAAATCGCACGGGACTTCACGGTGGGAGCGTTTTGCTCCGATGGCGTGAATCGTTCTATCGACTTGGCTTTGGCACAAACCGGGCGCGGGGATCAACGCCTCAGCTCGCTGCAGCCCAAACTCATGATGTGGCTGGTCTTATGTCTATCGGTCTTTCGGAGCGAATCGATCCCAGCAGTGTTGGCCCGGCTTTTGAGAGGGCTCAGGGACATGTTCGAGGACCTGTCGCTCTGGCCCGTCGGCGATGGAGCGCTGTCTCACGCCCGGGCACGCCTGGGCATCGCACCCCTCAGGCGTTTCTTCCATGATCAGGCTCAGGAGATTCGACCTGCTCCATCCTTTCGCGGACTGAGGGTTTGGTCCTTGGACGGGACAATGCTCTCTATGCCCGACACCCCGGACAACCGTCGTGTCTTCGGCCGGCTCAAGGCCTCTCGCGGGCGCGCCGCCTTCCCGCAGCTCAAGATGGTCGCGCTGCAGGATGTGGATTCCCGTCGCCTGCGGGACATGACCTGGCGCCTATGGAATATGCCGGAGCGCCCCATGGCCGTCCCTCTGCTGCGGCACCTCCAAGAAGGAGATCTCGTCCTCGCGGACCGGGGCTTCTATGCCGCTTGGTTTTTCGAGAAGGATCGAGAGGGAGGAGGCCATTTCCTGGGCCGCGTCCCCGATGTCGTACAACTCAAAGCTAGCCCCGGGACTTCCAGGAAGTCCGGGGACTATCTGGCCTGGATCGAAGGATTGGAGGCTCTTCCCAAGGAGCTTTGGCATAGGAATAATTCTCGAGGAGTTCTGACCAAGCACCGCACCGCGCGTCTTCAGGTTCGCGTGATCGAGTATCGGAGGAAGGGGTTCCGCCGCGTGCGGCTGGTCACGTCACTCCTGACCCCTTCCATCAGCCCCCGAGAGTGGGTGCTCCAATACCACCGCCGCTGGGAAATTGAACTCGCGCTGGACGAGGTGAAGACCCATCAATCTGGAACCGCCCAAGGCACTCCCAAGACCCTCTTCCGAAGTCACACCGCCCGAAACGTGATGCAGGAGGCCTATGCTTTGGCGGCAACCTACAACCTCATCCGCGGGATGATGGCGAAAGCCGCACAGCGCCGCGGCCTCGATTCCGACAAAATCAGCTTCGTGGATACCCTTCGGGCCATCACCCACATGCTCCCCCGAATGAGAGGAGCCAGGGCTGAACTCTTGGGGAGGCTGTACCGCCAGCTG
>DATGFI010000523.1:0-2301 GCA_035309205.1 Planctomycetota bacterium
GAAATTCCCGCCGAACAGGCGGTCGACATCCCGTTGCACTTCCCCCTCTTCCAGGGCCCAGCCGGAGGCCAAGAGATCGCCGTACTTCGCGGCAAGAACGTCGCCGATGATGCGCTTCGAATGTCCCCATTTATAGATCACCTGGTCGATGACTCGCGCATCCGAATGCTGCGGCACCATGCTCGTGCCGAGCAGTTCCAGACGCTCTCGCGTCATTTCCTCGATGATGCTCGGATTGTTCACGAACCACCAGCAGCCGAACACCAGGAGGTTCCGGAATTTCCGTGCTGCCACGCAGAGCTGGTGCTGATTTTCGCGGGACAGCATGGTCACCATGAACTTGTTCCTGGGGAAGGCCGAGCAGAGATGTTCGACGGCCTCGACGCTGCCGCGACCCATGCCGTCGCCGGCCATCCGGAGCTGCGGATTCACCTGGCGCTTCACGCCGATCATCAGGGCCAGCGGCAGGTTCAGCTCCTCGCAGACGGGCAAGAGCGCGCGTTCCAGGATCTGCGCGGTCTCGTCCTTCGCGGGCATCGCGAAGCTCGGCGGCAGCGACACTCCCACGTAGAGGGCGCCGGTCCGCTGCGCCCATTCCCTGAAGAAGCGCTGGATCTCCTTCAGCGTCCTGGGCGTAAGCCGGTGCTCCGTCCTGTAGCCCCAGTCCTGCAGGCGCCTCCACGCCTTCCCCCAGCCCAGAAGCACCGGATCGATGCGGAGCGCCGCCTTGAAGCGAGGATCCTCCTGATAGCCCCTGAGCCACACCTGCCGCTCGACATCGTCGAACGGATCGTTCGTCATCACGCAGTCCTGGATCCCCGCCTTCTTGAAGACCAGGTCGATGTAGGACTCGCGGGACTGGCGGGAGAAGAACTTCCGGTACGACGACAGGTCTCGACGGCCGACGTCCAGCCCCAGCGCGTTCAGAACGGTGACGACGCCGCGGCAGGCCTCGCTCACAGGGCTGGAATCGATGAAGAGCGCCTTCCAGATCGCGTCCGCCTGCTCCCTCTTCGGCAGCTTCCAGAACGCCTCGTAGGGCAGCTCGGACTGGCGAAAATACTCGGCGATCAGGTAGTGGTAGGTCAGCAGCTCGTCGATGCCCCAGGACAGGAGGTCTCCGAAACTCGGAGCATACAGATGCGTGTGGATGTCGGTGATCTTCGCCCGGGCCATCGCCCGGTCGATCGTCCCCCGTAAATCCTGAGAGGTCACGGTCGCCATGGAGCCCTCACGAGCGCAGATACGGCCGGAGGTCGACGCGCGTCCCCTTCTCGGCCGACCAGTAGGCGCCGTAGGTGATGAGAAGGACGTCGTGGGCGAGCATCAGGTCGGACTTCGGCGGGCGGCCATGGGAGATCGCCCCCACGAAGTCGCGCAGTTCGTCGGGATAGCCCGTCACCATGTCCTCGTCGGGAGACGGAAACGACCAGCCTTCCTTGGACTCCGTCTTCTCGACGAGGTACTCGTCCTTGAAGTAGTCCCCGTCCGGGGTGTACGCCTGACAGGCCGTGTTCGGATTGACGTTGGCCTTGAGCACGGCGCGGGAGCCGAAGACCTGAAGGTAGTTATAGATGCCTCCCATCACGATGTCACACGAGGTGAGGCTGGCGACCGAGCCGTCCTCGAAGCTCAGGTGGAGCGAGCCGTAGTCTTCGACGTCGTCCCAATCGGCCTTCATATGCTTCTTCGGCTCGCTCTGGAACGATTTCATCCAGGTGAGATTCGCGACTTCGGCCGTGACGGAGACCGGCCGGATGGGCTTGCCGTTGCGCCGGCGCCCCTCCTCATATTTCAGATAACAGGCCGCTCCCACGGGATGAACCCCAAGGCGGATGAGCGAACCGCCCCCGGCGGTCTGCCAGCGCTTGGCATACTGGGCGTGCGAGCCGCTGTGGGATTCCTCGCCGATGATGCGCATGATCACCGAACCGCTTGCAGCGAGCAGACGGTTGACCTTCACGATCGGCGGGGCATAAACCCAGTTCTCCCCGTAACAGAGCGTAACCCCCGCCTTCTTGATCGCGTCGTAGGCCCTGTTGGCGTCCTCGACGATGGCCTTGAACATCGATTCCCGGGAAAAGCCCTTTGCCGACCATTTCTGGTTCTTCGCATCCGCGGGGCCGAAGTAGCCGGTGAGCGGCTTTTCGCAGAAGACATGCTTCCCGGCGTTTGCCGCCTGGATGGCCATCGGGATGTGAAGGAAATTGGCGACGACGAGATCGACGACGTCGATGTCCTTGTCGGCGAGCATCTGTTCGTAGGTGTCGTATACCCGGGGTACTTCGAAGTCCTTCGCAA
>DATGFI010000524.1:0-3034 GCA_035309205.1 Planctomycetota bacterium
TGGAACGCATCCTCCTCGGTCGACTTCATCGCGCGCGACATGGGGCCGAACTGGGCAGTGCCGGCGGTCAACGCGGGGGGCGCGGTGCCGGAGCCCTTCCCTTCGATCTGGATGTTGACGTTCGGATAGAACTTCTTGAAGCTCTCGGCCCAATAGGTCATCAAATTGTTCAAAGTATCCGAGCCGATGCTGCTGGCGTTGCCGCTGACACCCGAGACGACCTGATAGGCCTTCAGGGCGGGGTCCAGATGGACCGGCCCGTCCTGAGCGAATCCAACCCTGACGACGCCGGCAGCCATGCCCATCGCCGACGCGGTCATGAATTCCCTGCGATTCATCATCTGAAATCTCCTTTCACAGGCCGCGAATCAACCACATTCCCATGTGGTCTTCATGAACGTCTTGTAAAGACATTGCTAGTCCCGACCTCGGGAATTCGGGGGGATCTAGCGCAATCGCCTCTCCCGGAATCTGCTTGAGCAGGGGAGGCCGGCGGGACGGCTGAAGCGAGAATTGATTGGCCGGTCGACCCCTATCCGGACTCGATCAAATCGGGATTCGGTGGATGTTCGCCGGCCTCAGGAGGGTGAAGGGACGCAGGCCAAGAAGGCCCTCTCCCTCCGTGTGTCCGTGTGCGTCACTGGCGGTCTTCAAAAGGGGGACCTGAAGGAGTCGCTACACCACGGTCGGGGAAATTGGAAAACCTGACCGGGGGCCGAGAGATGTGGCAGAACGATTGATTCTTATGGAGGCCCTGCAGACTTACGCCCTCGTCTTCGTCAGAAACCCGGGAAAGCCGGGCCACGCATCCGAGGTCGGCAGCCTACGGACCTCCTGCATAGTTAGGGTCGTAACCGTGATAATTGTACGTCCCCGGGTCTCGGTAGAACATTTCCAGGTCGAACTGGTTTTCGAAGTAATAGATTTCTCCCAGGTACTCGAATTTGAGGGCGGTCTTCGGATCGATGAGCTTGCGACTCACCCTGTCTTCAACTTTGGTGCCCTCTGGAGTATTCCACGTATGGGTGGACCAGTTATAGGCCCCGAAAGCCCTTTCGCTGCTACAGCCTGCCAGGAAGAGCACCCCAAGCGCGACGGCGATGGCGAGCTTCATTCCGCGTGCTCCTTGGCTCTCTTCGCCTCCAAAGAGTCGGTGGCGTTTCTCTTTGTGACGGGAAACGGCCTACCTGTCACCCACCGGACCATTCTATGGATACAGTCGCCAAAATGGGGCGAGTCTTTTCGGTTCGTTGATCGGCCTCTCCGGGGCGGCGAGACGTGGGGGGCATTGAAGTTCGAGAACCTCACGCAGCGAAAACGGCCAGACCAAAGTGCGTCGGCCCCGGCGTCTAACGCCGCCATTCGGCTCGGCTCTCCGCCGGAGTCGTGGAGGACGATGATCGGATTCCTTCGCGTGAGATCTTCGGTTCTCAGATATCGGCAGAAGATCACCCCATCATGGGATCGCACATTGCCGATGATCATGGCCGCCGGAGGATGGCTGGAGATGAAGGCCCATGCCGACCCAGGATGGAGGCAACCAGGACTTGGAATCCCGCGCTTTCAAGCCTTTCCCGGATCCGGTCCCGCGGATGGCCGGAAGGATAGGCAACCAGAATGAGTTCGTGAGTCATTCAGGGACTCTCCCTCTCCGCTCCCGGATTCCTCTGGATCTTGATCCATCGCAAAGCCTGGATGTGTCCGCGCCCGAAGGTCGGGTTCCCGGAGCTGTCCGACCTTCGGCGCTCCTCCCTTCATTGCCTGCTAATAGGGGGTGCCTCCCAGCACGACCTTGATGGTGAGAACGAAATCTTTGCTGTCCTCCGATGAGGTGATGGTAAGGGGGATATGGATCCCCGTCTCCCCCACCCCGATCGCCTTGAATTCGAAGGTATCCATTCCTTGAGGAGAATCCCGTTGGACCTTCACGAAGCGGACAATGTTTTCTTTCTCCACTTGAGCCCGACGCGCCTCCTCCAATGCAGGCAGGGTTATCGTGAAGTTCTTCCCCAGAAGAACATGCTTTGAATCGCCATCATCGGACTGATCGAAGGAAGTACAGCCCGCCAGGAGGACGGCGAGAAGGATTAGTCGGGACTTCTTGAAGCGCCTGGGGTGCTCTTGCATTCTTCCTGGATTCGTTCTTCCCTGGGCCCTGGAGTCCATTCCCTGCATGGAACGAGATCTGCATCTCTGGATCAAGCGTGATTCGACATCCGTTGATTCATTCCACGATAGGAACCGGTCTCGGACTGGGATCCGGAGATCCGATTCGACCGAATCTCTTCTCGGGGACTTCCCTGCCCTCCCCCGACCTGCGACCGGGAGAGAGGAATTGATGGGGCATCCGAGCGGTCTCGACGAACCCCGAACTGGAGCCGGCGGGATCTTGGAATCCCGCCGGCTGTGTTTCCAGTTCAGGAGGCTCTCATCCCCGCCTAGAAAATGTAGAAGACCGAGGCTTGGAAGTGCGTTTCCTTCGCATCCCGCTGAGTGACCACACTGGCAGGATTGTCCGCACCCGCAAAGGTGTCCCGATACTGGTCGAGGGACATGCCAAAACGGACCGCCGGAGTCACGTCCCAGAAGAGGTCGAAATTCAACCACTGCGAGGCCTTGAACGCCGCGGTGCCTGTAAGGCCTCCGAAAGTATTGGCGCCCGTGAACGGGGTGCCAGCCGGAGTAGGAGCCGCGCCCAGCTTATTCATATTGTTGGACTTGCAGGCGGAGTAGTTGGCTGCCACCCACCAGGATCCGTCCCCAGGCAGGACGTACTGAAGGCCCACTATTGTCGTCCGCCACTGGATGGCCTTGAGCTGCTGATTCTCCCATCCGACTTCGCCCGGATCGGAGATGGTGCCGGGACCGCCAACGCCGGCAAAATTGACGGCTCCGCCGTTGAAGCCCGTGTAGAGGTCGTTGATTCCCTTGCCGTACAGGCATTCCCCGGTAAAGGAGAGAGAGTTCGCTTTGCTCTCCTTGTCCGGATGAAGGATCGGCAGGAAGATGTCCAAACACCCGGCCTCGCCGCGGG
>DATGFI010000525.1:0-6574 GCA_035309205.1 Planctomycetota bacterium
CGAAGGAGGTCCGCGGTCAGCGCTTCCGCTGCCTTCGGGTCTTTCACGATGCCGAGATTGGGAGCGGCCTTCTTGCCATCCGACTGCGCCCAGTTCTGAAGGGCCTTGGGGAAGCCGTTCTTCTGGGCCGAGGGCGATTCGGGCAGCTTCGTGATCGCCTGGAACCACTTCGTGTTCTTGGCCATGGCCTCCACGTGGTCGGCGCGGTAGTTCTTCTCGCAATCCTTGCACGCGGTGAAGGGGTCGGCAAAGTTGTCCGCATGACCGCTGGCCTTCCAGACCGTCGGATGCATGGTGATGGCGGCGTCCAGTCCGACCATGTCATCGCGGTGCTGGATGTTTTCGCGCCACCAGAGATTCTTGACGTTCCGCTTGAGCTCGACACCGAGCGGGCCGTAATCCCAGGCGGAGCCCAGGCCACCATAGATCTCGCTCGACTGAAAGATGAAACCGCGGCGCTTCGAGAGGGAGACAATGGTGTCCAGGTCGACCATAGGCGGAACAAGGTAGCAAACGGGGCTGGCGGGGGCAATGATTAGCCGGGCCGGGATCCTCGTTCCCTCGCCAGAAGGGCCTTCTTCCGGTCCAGGCCCCAGCGGTACCCGTGCAGGCGGCCGTCGGTGCCGACCACCCGGTGGCAGGGGATCAGCAGGGAGACGGGATTCGCCCCGCAGGCAGTCCCCACCGCCCGGACGGCGGCCGGACGGCCGATCGACCTGGCGATCTCCAGGTAGGTTCGGGTCTTCCCGAACGGGATGGCCCGCAGCGATGCCCAGACTTTGGCCTGGAACGCGGTCGCTCGGATATCCAGGGGCAGCTGCGGATCCCGGGCTCCCTCGAAGACCGCCTTCAAGCGGGCCTTGGCGAATCGGAGGAGCTCGGGAGAGCGGGCAATTCCGGCCTTGGGGAAGCGGGTCCGGAGCTCGGCGACCAGCGGCTTCTCGCGGTTGCCGAAGTACACCGCGCAGATTCCCAGCGGGGTCGCGCCGATCAGAGCCTTCCCGAGAGGGCACGCGACCACATCGTAGGCAATGCTCATGCCGGCTCCTTTCCTGGACAGGGTGGCGGGGCTCATTCCGAGTTGGGCCGCGGCCTGCTCGTAAACCCGGCTCGAGGATCCGAACCCCGCGGCATACAGGGCGGGGGCCACTCCGCGTCCGATGCGGAGCTCCTCTCCGAGTCGTTCGAAGCGCAGCCGGCGGCCGTATTCCTTGGGGGAAACGCCCAGCTTCTTCCGGAAGACACGCTGCAGGTGGAAGGGGCTCCAGCCGACGTGGCGGGCGATCCGGGCGAGGGTTGGCGCTTCGGGGGACTGTCGGCCGATGAATTCACACGCGGCCAGGAGGCCCCCGGGGCAGCCGCCCGCCAGATCCGGCTTGCAGCGCAGACACGCCCGGAAGCCTTCCCTGCGCGCCATCAGCGGAGTTCGGAAATACACCACGTGCTCCGGCCGGGGGCGTCGCGCGGGGCAGCTGGGGCGGCAGTAGACCCCAGTGCTGGTGACGCCGAAGACGAAGGCGTGGTCGAAGGCGGGGTCGCGGCGCTCCACCGCGCGCCACCTCCGCTGGTTCTGGCTTCGTCTCATGACGCCCGCCAGGATAGCCGCCCGTGCCGCGGCCTCGATATCCGATTCTTGCGCCGAATCGAGATTCCGGATCTCAGGCCTTTGCCCTCCGGAGCAGGGTCTTGGCGCCGGCGGGGTCGCGTTTGCACTCCAGGAGGGCGCTCAGCATCAGCGGGACGACGATCGTCGCGTCGGACTCGATGACGAACATCGGAGTCTCTTCCGTCAGCTTGTCCCAGGTGATCTTCTCATTGGGGGTGGCGCCGGAGTACGAGCCGTACGACGTCGTCGAGTCGGAAATCTGGCAGAAGTAGGCCCAGGGCCGGACGGGCTTCTGGAGGTCGTACTTGATCGACGGGACCACGCAGATGGGGAAATCGCCCGCGATTCCGCCGCCGATCTGGAAGAAACCCACTCCTTTCCCCGTCGACATTTCCTGATACTGCTCGTAGAACGCGGCCATGCCTTCGATGCCGGACTTGGCGATCGACGGGCTGCATTCGCCGGTCTTCACGTACGAGGCGAAGATGTTGCCGAAAGTCGAGTCCTCGTAGCCGGGGACGACGATGGGCAGCTTGGCCTTCGCGGCCGCCAACAGCCAGCATTCCTCCGCGGATCCCTCGTGGAGCTTGGGAGGAATCGCCTGGATCAGCTCGTAGAAGTACTCGTTCCAGAAGCGGCGCTCATTCTTCTCGGTAGCTTTCTTCCACATCGGTACGATGATCTTCTCGACCGCGCGGAAAGCCTCGTCTTCGGGGATGCTCGTGTCGGTGACGCGGCGCATCCGATCCTCGAGGATCTTGGTGTCGTCGTTCTTCCTGAAGTAGCGGTATTCCGGGAAGTCCTTGTAGCTGTGATGGGCCACCAGCCGGAACAGCGACTCCTCGAGGTTCGCGCCGGTCACGGAAAGCCCATGGATCAGCCCCTCGCGGATGGCCGGAGCCATCACGATGCCCAGCTGGGCCGAGGACATGGCGCCGGCGACGGCCCAGAACATCTTGCCGCCCGACTCGATATGCTTCCAGTAGGCCAGCAGCGCGTCGCGTGTCGCCCGCGCGTTGAAGTTCTTGTAGTTCTTCAAAATGAATTCGGTGATGGGAAATGATGCGCTCATGGTCCCTCGATTCAGCTGGAGTCTATCGACCTGGCGGAATGCCGAGCAGAATAGCAAGTCCGGCCGGGATTTGTCCTGAAATCGACGTCTGGGAATCGCTACGGAGCCCCTTTGTCCGAGGGCGGTCCGGAGGAGCGGTCGTCCCGGAAGACGATGTGGAAGGCCAGGAGCGCGATGCCGGCCGCCGCTCCGAGAAAGAGCAGCATGGCTAACGCCGGGTAACCGAAGAGGCGGAACGAGGTCTCGATCCGCATCAGGAGGGCGGCTCCGATGATGGATGCGGCGAGGATGAGACCGAGGGTGATGCGGTTGGCGATTTTCTGGAGTCCCTGCATGAGGTACTGCTCGTCGATGGCGTCGATCGCGAGCTTCAGCCGGTTGTCTGCGACCAAGTCCAGGATCCGGCCCGCGCGAGCGGGAAACTGGGCCGCGAACTCCTTGAAGGCGACCGCTGTTTTGAAGAGACCTCCCAGCGATTCTTCCCTCCACAGCCGTCGGTGAAGGAGGGTCAGGGCATTGTCGCGGATCGCCTGTTTGGTGTTGAACTCCGGCGCGAGGATCCGTCCCACGGCGTCGAGCTTGAGGAGGGTTTGTCCGACCATGCTGAACTCCGAGGGAAGGCGGAGGCCGCAGTCGATGGAGCTCCGGGTGATCTCGACCAGCACGCGGCCCATGTTGAGGTCCTTGAGCTGGGAGTCCCGGAATCGGCCCAGGAGCTCGGACAGGCGACGGACGAGGGTCCCGCGGTCGATGCCCTCCTTCGTTTCGGAGAGATCCAGCAGCGACTCCGCCGCCTCATCCGCGCGTCCCTCGGCGATCGCCAGGATCAGGGTGACCAAGCGGTTCTGAAGGACCGGGGAAAGTCGAACGACCATGCCCAGATCGAGAAGGGCGATCCGGCCGTCCTCCGTGACGAAGACGTTTCCCGGGTGCGGGTCGGCGTGCAGGAAACCGTCGACCAGGATCTGCTTCAGATAGGCCCGGAAGAGTTGGTCGGCCAGAGTTGCCCCGTCGAGCTCCACTCTCGCGAGCGGGTTCAGGTCACTGACCTTGAAGCCGGCGATGTAGTCCATGGTGAGAACCCGCGTGGAGCTGAAATCGCCCATCGGGCGCGGGACGAGGATGCGGTCGAATTCCTTCAGGTTCTCCGCAATCGTCAGCAGGTGCTGGGCCTCCTGGCGATAGTCGAGTTCGCGGAAGAGAGAACGGCGGAACTCCTCGAGGAGGCCCTGGAGGTGAACCCGCCGCCCCAGGTCCGTGTGGCGATCCAGCAGCGTCGCGATCTCTCCGAGGGCCTCCATATCGTCCTGGACCTGGCGGCGTACGTCGGGCCGCTGAACCTTGACCACCACTTCGCGGCCGTCCCGAAGCCTGGCGCGATGCACCTGACCTAGAGATGCGGAGGCCAGAGGCTTCACGTCGAAGTCCGGGAAGGCTCGGGAGAGCTTGACTCCGAGTTCCTCTTCGATGACGTTCAGGACTAGTTCGGTGGGAACGGGATCCACATGGTCCCGGAGGCGTGTGAGGGACTGGATATACGGCGGAGGAAGCAGGTCCGCCCGGGTCGACAGAAGCTGCCCGAGCTTGATGAATGTCGGGCCCATGATCTCAAGGTCGGCGGCCAAATCTTCCGCCCGGGCCGCAGCCTCCGGCAGGAGGGCGACTTCCTCCAGGCCTTCTTCCAGCTCCGCTGCCCGGACCAGGTCTCCCCGGCCGTACCTGAAGAAGAGCCTCAGAATGTCCCGATAGCGCTTGAGATGCGAGGGCTTCAGGGACAGGCTCATGATCCGTATCCCGCAGGATGGATCACCAACGTCCGGCGCGTCGCCGCGTGCGTCCTCATGACGCGCTATGTACGCGGTCAGGAATGGCCGGTTGCAAGAGGCGTTCTGGACCAAGAAAAAGCCCTCGTTGAGAGGGCTTCGGAATGGGGGTGTTGGGACAAGTAATGGTTAGGGTTGCCGGGTCTTCTCCCCGGACGGAACCAGGTACTCTGTGATCTTGTCGTGCACCAGGTTGGCAAGATCGCGGTCGCCGGGCTCCACCCGTACGGACACGGAGCTCCGGTTCGACTCCAGGCCCTTGAGGGTTACGGTGACCTTCTGACCAGTCGCCCGGATGGCTACGATCTCTCCCCCGAGGTTGTCATGCCGTTCGGATTCGATCTTGAGGTCGAGGGCCAGGAGACTGCGCTGGACAATGGACACCAGATCTGCCGGAACGCGGCCGTAGGTCCGTTCGACGGTGTTCAGACCCGTTCCGAGGTCCCGGCTCGCGGGGGTGATTTTGGTCGTCTGCTCGCGGTCGCAGCCTGCGATCAGCAGCGCCATGAGCCCCAGAGGTATGGCGAATTTCATGGTCGTCCTCCCTTCACTGGGCCGCAGACTTCGGAGTCCCGGACTGGGGGTCCATTCTTCGCGCCTTTTCGCGGAGGATCTTGGTATTGGTCTCGTCCAGGCGGTTGGGGACTTTCTTGGAATTCCTGGAGCGCTGCCTGCTTTCCATGAAGGGGTGAGCCGGAGGGACGGAATTCGTTATGGGACTTACTTCCGTTTGAGGCGGTCCAAGGCCTTTTTCGCGTCTTCGTGCCTGGGGTCGGCGCTGAGGGCGTCCTTGTACTGGCGCTCGGCGTCCCGCGGCCGATCCAGCCGTTCATAGGCGAGCCCGAGGTTGTAGTGGGCGGGCGCGCTCTCGGGTTCCGCCAGGATCGCCTTCTCGAGCACCTGCCGGGCAGCCTCGTTTTGGTCTTTTCCGAGATAGGCGGCCCCCAGATTCGTCAGGGCCGGCTCGAAGGCGCCGTCCAGGGCGATCGATTTCTTCAGGGACTCGATAGCGCCTTCGCTCTTGGACTGCTTGAGGAGGCAGACTCCAAGGTTGTACGGGTGGGCCGGATCGTCAGGGTCGATTTCAGCCGCCTTCCGGTATTCGGCCTCGGCGTCGGGATAGCGCGACAGCTTCATCTGGATCGTGGCGACCGTGGAGTGCAGGTCGGCGAATTCGGTGCAGAGTTGCTCCGCCGCCTGGAACTCGCCCAGCGCCTCGGCCAGCTTGTTCTCCTTGTAGTACTGTTCGCCGCTTTGGTAGCGGACCAGGAAGCGTTTCTTGTCTTCCGCCGACAGCGACGGCATCGGAAAGATGCGGAAGGAGCGCATCGATGCGTCGACCACGGGATAGTAGCGGTCGAACCAGGCCTGGCTCGTGTTGAAGCCCAGGACATACTTGCGGTCGCCGTCGGCGATGAACATGAACAGGGCCTGCTGCACGACGGGGAGGTCGCCGTCGGTGAAGGTCACACTGAACTGGTAGCCTTGCTTGTCCCGGATGGCAGTGGCCTCCTCGTAGAGGAAGGTGACGTCCTTCACGCCCTTGCGGAAGGCGTCCTTGTAGGCGGCGACGAATTCCGGCAGGTCCCGCTTGCTGACCTGGAAGTAGAGGTCCATGCGGGGTTGGTAGAGCTGGTCCTTGGGGCCCCAGAAGCTGGCGACCGCCTGGCCGTTGATTTTTCCGTTCAACCATTTCGGAGGAAGAAGCAGCTTGAAGCCGTAGAAGGGGTGGGCGTAGGGCGCTCCCAGGCGCACCGCCTTCTTCGCGGGCATCGCGCCCTTCGGGGGCAGGTACTCCTTCTTTTCGACGCGCTCGACGAGATCCTTTTCGACCGTCACCTTGCCGGTCGCATTCTCGATCTCTAGCGTCGATCCCTTGTCCGTGACCTTGCCTTCGATCTTTCCGCCGCTCCGCAGATGCACCACGTCGCCCCGGGCGACGCCGGCCAGGAGAAGGAGGACCCAAAGCGGCCGGAAGTGGATCACCGTATATGAGACGTCCCGCTGCGGCCTCCGGTTGAGCGGAAACATGGGCGGCAGCGGTCGCCGGGCGCCGCCGGGGCGGCGGCCCTG
>DATGFI010000526.1:0-9403 GCA_035309205.1 Planctomycetota bacterium
GCGGCAATGTGCTGCGCGTCTGCGGCGCTTCCGCCGTTGCCGAACAGGAAGATCGTCTTGCCGGCCTGCAGCACTCGGGCAAGATGGGTGCCGATCTCGGCGATCCTCTCCGCCTGGCGCTGCAGGAGCAGCAGCTTGACGAAAGCGCTGTGGGCGAGGCTGTCCTCGACCTTCTTCTTCACGTTCATAGCTCTCGGATCCTGCGGATGATCTCGGATGTCGAAATGCCCTTCACGAGAGGCGCCAGCTCCACCCGGCCGGCGTGGCGCCGGCCCACGACCTCCCGGCCCCGGTAGTCCGCCCCCTTCACCAGGACGTCCGGCCGCACCCGTTCGACGAGCTGCGCGGGCGTGGCCTGGTCGAAGACGACGACGTAGTCCACCGACTCGAAGGCCGCCAGCAGCCGCGCCCGATCGCCCTGCGGCACCACCGGCCGCCCCTCGCCCTTCAGGCCGCGCGCCGAACGGTCGCTGTTGAGCCCCACGACCAGGATGTCGCCTCTCGACCGCGCGAACTGGAGCGAGGCCGCGTGGCCCGCATGGACCAGGTCGAAGCAGCCGTTGGTGAACACGATCTTCCGTCCCTTGGCGCGCTCCCCCTCGAGCGCCTTCAGGAGCGCCGGCAGCGGGACGATCTTGCGGTGTCCGTCCCCGTGCGACGCGGCCGAGATCAGCTCCTCCCGCGTCACCGTCTCCGTGCCTACCTTGGCCACGACCAAACCCGCCGCCGCGTTCGACATGATCGCGCACTCCTCCAGGCTCTGGCCCGAGGCGTACGCAACGCCGAAGGCCGCCAGCGCCGTGTCGCCGGCCCCCGTCACGTCGAAGACCTGCCGCGCCACCGCCGGCAGCGTGATGGGGGCCGCCTCCCGCGAATAGACGCGCATGCCCTTCTCACCCAGCGTGACCACGAGGAAGCGCAGCGAGAGCTGCCTCATGATCTTGCGGGCCCCGGAATCGACGTCGTCCTCGCGGCTGAGCTGCCGGAGCTCGCTGCGGTTGAGTGACGCGCCGGCCGCCCCCGCGTACTTGTGGTGGTCGTGGCTCTTCAGGCCCACGAGGACGGGACAGCCCGCCCGGCGGATGAACTTGCGACAGAGTCCCGGAGGCAGGGTGCCCTTGCTATAGTCGGAGATGATCGCCAGGTCCGCGCGCCTGGACTGGCGCAGCGCCGCCGCGAGCAGCTTCGCCTGCGCCCGGGCCGAGATCGGCTCGACGCGCTCCTGGTCGACGCGCAGCATCTGCTGATGCTGGCGAGCATGCGGATCTTGAGCGGGGTCGGCTTGGCGGCGTCGCGCAGCACGGCCGAGACGTCGCTCCGCGCCCGGAGCAGCCGGAGCAGTTCGGCCCCGCCCTCGTCCTTCCCCACGATGCCGCCGGTCGATACGCGAGCGCCCAGCGCGGCCAGGTTCGATACGACATTCGAGGCGCCGCCGGGACGGAATTCCTCCCCCTTCACATTGACGACGGGCACGGGGGCCTCGGGGGATATCCGAGACACCGAACCCCAGACGTACTTGTCTAGGATCAGGTCGCCCAGGACGAAAATCCGCGGGACTTTGAGCCGGCCCACGATGTCGGCGAGGCGGGTGTTCATGAACGGATCGCGCGGCCTCCCAGCGCCGCGACGACGCCCGCCCGGATCAGGGGGAGCAGGATCTCGTGGTGCCCCGTGATCGCGATCGCGCGGCCCTTGGGACGGGCCAGCACGTTCGCTTTGGGCCGGTAGTGCTGGATCATGTCGAGATTGACGGTCGTGAACTCCTTGAGCGTATGGCCCAGGTTGCGCGCGGCGGACACCGCCTTCAGGAAGACCTCGGGCATCATGACCGCCGACCCGACGTTCATCCAAACCCCTCCTTCGAGCCGCGAGACTACGCCCGCCAGGATGCGGAAGTCGATGAACGAGCTCTCGCCCAAGTCGCGTCCCGAGATCTGCGGGTGCATGTGGGTGATGTCCGCACCGATCGACAGGTGCACCGTGACCGGGATCCCCCGTCGGGCGCAGGCGGCCAGAAGCGAGATCTTGCGGTGCCGGTTCCGCAGGGCCTGCTCGGAGATCGCCCGGCCGAGCCCGGACCCCGACGCCCCGATCAGGGCCGCCTGGGCGAAGGCTTCGGCGGTCTCCCGGGCCATCCCGAAGCTGCCGTCCTGCAGCGTCGCGGCCACGTCCTCGGAGGTCTCGCCGATGAGGGACAGCTCGAAATCGTGGATGGCCGCCGCTCCGTTCATCGCGATCGCGGTGACTACGCCGCGGTCGACGAGGTCCGCTAGCACCGGACCGCAGCCGACCTTGATGACATGGCCGCCGATGGCGACGGCGACCGTCTTCTTCCGCTTCTGGGCCCGGACGATGTCGTTGACCAAGGCCCGCAGATCGCGGCCCGCGTAGATGGAAGGCAGGGAATTGAGAAGGTCCGCGGCCTTCGCCCCGTCGGCGAGAGAGCCGAAATCGCGGATGTTCACGAGGTTCCGGCGGCGGGCGATGGAGTACGTCTTGAGACCCCGGAAATCCAGAGGATCGGCCTTGGCCATGAGTCGGGGAATTTTAGCACAAGCCCCTGAACCTGTCACCTATACTCATCATGGATGCTCCACTGCGGCGGCTGCGGGGAGACCAATCGCCCCTAGGACATCCGAGGCTCGCAATGCCAAGCCCCGCTGCAGTCCCCCCAGGCGGCCGCGGCGAAGGAGCGCGAGTGGAACGCCCTCTCCTCGAAGCTTCGCGAGGAGCAGGAGCGAGATTTCGACCGAGTGCGTCAGGGGACGGTCGAGCATGACGAGTGGCTCCGAAGGCACCGGCTCCTCACGCAGGACTGGCCGCCCTGCGGGTCAACCCGACGATGAACGGCAGCACCTTCCTCGCGGCGCCCTGGACCAATCTGGCCGATCTGCCCCTGGGCGCGGCGGCGGGTCTGGCGCTGAACCGCCGGCCCGGCGGGACCTGGCGCGGGGCGGGAGTGTACTTCGGCGCCCGCGTGGCGACAATGCGGTCCAGCTCCCGATGCTGACCTCGGATTCGCCCGGTTTCTTTCCCTGCCTCGCGCAGTTCTTTCTGGCTCTGGCGGGCTGACTTATCGGACTCAAGCTCGACTTCGAGCACGCCGACCGATCCGTGGCTCCGCAGATCCGGAAGTCCCCGCGGCTCCGCCGACCGCGTCGGACCCCTCCTAGTCGCTCTTCCGCTTCGGCGGCTTGCCGAAGAGCCGCGCCCCGATTCCCACGAGCGCGCCGAAAGCGAAGCCGCCCAGATGGGCGAAGACAGCGACCATCGCCGTTTCCTTTTCCGCCACGCCGTGCAGCTGGTTTCGAGCCATGATGATCTGCGACCCGACCCAGAAGCCGATGACGCCCCAGGAGGGGAGCGTGAACGTGCGCACGAAGATCAGGAGCCAGAGGATGAAGCGGACCTGGATGCGTGGGAAGAGGATCAGGTAGGCGCCCATGACGCCGGAGATCGCGCCCGAGGCGCCCACCGTGGCGATGCCGCCTTCGCCGCCGTACTGCGTCGAATAGACGACGTGGGCCGCGGCCCCGGCGATGCCGGCCAGGAGATAGAACACCAGATACGAGAGATGACCAAGGCGGTCCTCGACGTTGTCGCCCGCGATGTAGAGGAAGAGCATGTTCCCCAGGAGGTGCATCGGATCGCCGTGGAGGAACATCGACGTCAGGACCGTCTTCCAAGTCCAGTGGTCGGGCACCATCGCGTAGCTGATGAACACCGCGTCGCGCTTCTCAGGGACGAACCAGTAGGACGCGAAGATGATGCAGTTGACCGCGATCAAGAGCCAGTTGATGTATGCGACGGTGCGCGTCTTGCCGAGGTCGCCGACGGGAAGGATCATGTTGACCGTCTATTTTGACGGGATTATACTACCAAAATCTTGCGGAGTCCCTCATGATTCGCCTCTCTCCGGGGATCGCTCTCGTCTTCGCGTGGACCTGGGGATGCAGCGGAGGCGCGGACATCCCCCCGGTTGAAATCGGCGGGCCCAGCGGGGCCCGCCTGATGAACGGCCAGGCAAAGTCGCCGGCGGAAGCCTACGAAAACGCCTACGCCCGGCTCACCCGCGCGCACTACGACGTCCATCGCAATCTCGACGCACGCGGCCAGAACCAGCTTGGCGCGTCGGAAGCCATGGCCCAGATCATCCGCTGCCTGGAGATGATGCGGGTCTGCGTCCCGATCGCGGATCGGGACCCCTTCGACCCCTACATCGTCCGCTACACCGGCTGGGAAAAGGACATCGAGAAGGGAACCTGGGGAGGAGCCTTCCTGACCGACCTCGAGCGGACGGAACGCGAGGTGAAATCCAAATTCAATCCGGGCTCCGTCCGCTGCCTTCCCCAGTTCACCGACGCCGTCAGGATCGAACCGGTCCCCGTGAAGAATCCGGAGCCGACCTTCACCGCGGACAAGGTCGAGGTCCCCGTGCTGAAGAAGACGGAAGGGCCGGAGGCCCCCAAGGAGTTCTCGTCCGACCTGCCGGTCGTCAATCCCGCGGCCACGCTCAAGCTTCTTTACAAGGCCTGGGACCGTGCCCATGACGAACTCGTCGCCGCCTATAAGGAAAAGAAGGACTGCAAGCCGAAGTACGAGGACGCCGTCGCCGCGCTCAAGCTCCTGAAGGACCAGCACCACGGAGAGCAGGCCAAATCCCTCGAGCTCTACCTCAATTACTACGCCGATATCAGCGAGAAAACCCGGACCTTCTCCGCCCTTCCCGAGAAAACTACGGAGAAGGACATCCTCGACGAACTCGACGTGGCCGCGCGCGTCATCCGCAAAAGGTTCAATCCCGACAAATAGCCGCGGATGGGGAGACTCGCCGCTGTCCTGACTTTAAGCCTCCTCCTCCCGGTCCAGGATCTGGACCAGCGGCGCGACGAGCTCTCGGCCCGCCTCCAGAAGCTGCGCGGCCTCCCTTGGAAGTCGGCGGTCACGCTCCGCGAGGGCACCCGACGCGAGTACGCCGCCTACGTGCTGGAGAACGCCAAACGGGTCTACGGGTCGGACCTGTCCGCCGCCGAAAAGGGCCTCAAGGCCCTGGGCTTGATCCCGCCGAAGCTGAGGCTCGATGCCGCCCTCACCGCCCAGGCCGGCCTGGGCGTCAAGGTCTTCGCCAGCGGCGGCGAGATCCTCCTGCTGGACCCAAAGGCCGGCGACGAATGGATCCTCAACAAGATGGACCTCGCCCTCGTCGATCAGCACTACAAAGCCCCCGCGGCGGCGACCTTCGACGCGCAGATGGCCTGGGCCGCCCTCCGGATGGGGGACGCCGAAGTCGTGAAACATCTGATTTGGACCTCGAGCCGGATCACCGGCGAAACCGTGAAGAAGGTGGCGGAGGAGACGGCCGCGTGGGAGAAAGGCGACAGCAAGCTCGCAAGCGCCGTGGCTCCGCGAATCTTTGTCCGCGGCGCGGACTTCCCGTGGCGGCGCGGTGCGGTCTTCGCCCTGACGCAGTACGCCGCCGGGAGGCTCGACGCCGCGTACGCGCGGCCGCCGGTATCGACCGAGCAGGTCCTGCATCCGGAGAAATATGCCGCCAATGAACTGCCCGTCGTCATCGACCCCTCCGACGTCGACGGGTTCCTCACCTCCAGGGGCTACGCCTGCATCTATAAGACCACGCTCGGGGAACTGGGAGTCGCCCTGGTTCTGGAAACGCATTTCCCTCGCGAGGACCTGACGTCGGTCTCCGAAGGCTGGGGCGGCGACGTCTTCCTGGTCTACGAGAAGGAAGGCGCGGTCCCGCTCGTTCTGTGGATCACGGAATGGGACAGCCTGGAGGATGCCGTCGAGTTCCAGGCCCAGGCCTTCCGGCTGATGAAGCGGGTCCTGCCGGCCGATTCCGAACTCGCCGCCCCGGCCCTCCGCCAGAAGACCGGCGTCGTTTTCGGCGTCAACGTGCCCAAGGACCTGCAGGACGAGCTCCTGGCCGCCGCCTGGAAGTGCAAACGGACGCCCGCCCGAACGTACTAGAAGACGGAACCCATGACCGCAATCTACCGGAAACAAAAGAGGTTCTTCCGCCAGGCCTACGAAACCGGGAAGCATGGATGGCCGGAGGTCGGGCCGACTCCGCACGTCGTGCGCTGGGTCCAGAAGCTCGGCTCCGGCCGCGGCCGGACGGCGCTCGACCTGGGCTGCGGCGAGGGCCGGCACACGATCCTCCTGGCCCGATATCGCTACCAGGTCACCGCCCTCGACCTCGAGCCCCTGGCGCTTCAGAAAGCCGGCTCCAGGGTCCGAGACGCCGGCTTCCAGGCGCGCTTCGTCGTCGGCGACGCCCTGAACCTGAGATTCCCCGACGCCGCCTTCGACCTGGTCCTCGACTACGGCTGCTTCCACCATGTCGTCACACGCGACTGGGCCCGCTATCGCCGGGGCATCGCCCGGATCCTGAAGCCGGGGGGCCATCTGGCCCTGTCGGTGTTCTCGACGAGGTTCCGCCACCATCCCCAGGAGAAGCGCACGCGGAACTGGCTCGTGCATCGGAACCACTACGACCATTTCTTCACGCGGGCGGAGCTCGGTCATGCCTTCGCCCCCCCCTTCGTCCTGAGGGGGATCCAGGAGGAGCTCGACGGACTGAACGGATTCCTCCACGCGCTTTTTCGGAAAGTTTGAGGGATCAGGCGCCGATCCGGCGTCCAATAGCCCATCGGAAGGGATTTGCTTGAAGCCACGGGGAGGACATCGATAAGATGAACGCCATGAGAAAATTGCTCTCGACGGCGATCCTTCTGGCGGCGGCGGCCGCCCCAGTCTGGGCCCAGGACGTCATCAAGTTCAAGGACCCGTCCAAGAACCCGGACATGGAAGGCGAAATTGCCAGCATGACCTACAAGCTGATCGAAATCGATATCCTGGTCGGCGGCGGCACGACCGCGCGGCAGCCGGCCGACGCCCGGCTGGTCGCCGACCTCATCCCCAGCAACGGGAAGAAGTCATTCGACTTCGCCAAGGGCGAAGAAAGCATGGCCAACAACGACTTCGATTCGGCCATCGAGCGCTTCGAGCGGACCAAGAAGGACGCCCGGGCAAGCGAGCTCCAGAAGCAGCTGTCCAGCATCAACGTGGTCCGCTGCCAGTACTATAAGGGCAATCCGAACGGCGTCATCCAGGCGGCCCAGGCGCTCCGCGCCCAGAAGGCCGACAGCTTCTACGTTCGCGAGTCCTTCGAGCTGGAATTCAAGGCCCACGTCGCGACGCGGAACGCGAACGGCGCGGCGGCCGTGGCCAACGCGTTCGCCGCAATGGGGAATGCCAACGGCATGCAGGAATGGGCCAAGTCGGCCGAGCTCATGCAGGCCAGCCTCGCAGAACTTCAGCAGAACTGGCGCGCGGCCCTGGCCATCCACAAGAAGTACACCCGCGACCATGACGTGGGCGAGGACGCCACCCTAGGCGAACTCCGCTGCCTGACGGGCTTGGCCGACTGGACGTCGCTCGCATCCCGCGCCGACTCCATCATCAAGGACGCCCAGGGAAAGAAGAACTTCTCGACGCGGCTCCTGATCGCCGCTTACAACGGCAAGGGCGACTCGGAACTCAACGGCGGAAAGCCCAAGGAAGCGCTCCTCGACTTCCTTCAGGGGGCGATGGTGCTGAGCAAGGGCGAAACGGGCCCCGAGCACGAGGCCTCCCTGGGACACAGCTCCGTCGCCTGCGCCAGGATCGCCGCCAACGAAAAGGACAAGGCCAAGAAGGACGTGTATCGCGGCCGGGCGATGGAGATGCTGGGAGAATTGACCCAGACCTACGGCAAGGGATCCCGGTATGCCGCCGAGGCCGACCGGGCCATCAAGGAAATCAAGTAAGCCGGACCTGCGGAATCCCGAAGCTCCCGGAGAGATCCGGGGGCTTCTCTATTTTGCGTCCCGCCCGTCCCGCCGGCGGACGCTCGCGGCGGCTTCCCCCTCAATACACCTTCTGGACTTTCGCGCCCGGGTAGTAGTACTCGAGAATCTCCGCGGCGGTCTTCCCGTCCTTGGCCATTTCATAAGCCCCAATCTGGCACAGCCCGGCGCCGTGTCCGTAGCCGCGGCCGATGATCGAAATCGCGTCGCCTTTGTCCTCAATCCGGTCCCACAGCGTGCTGCGGAGCTTCTGGGAGATTGCCCGCTTGAATTCGTTGGCGGCATGGAGAACGACGACGCGCGACGAGTTCTCGAAGCTGATGCTGACCTCCAGCGCATGCCCGCCGGGCAGCGTTCGGGTCACGTCCACGGTCCGGATGCGCTTGTCCTGCAGCTCTTTCGGCAGGCACTTCTCCGCAATCTCCTTCTTCGGAACCAGGACAGGTTCCTTCCACCGATACAGTGCACGGCGCTGGCAGTAGTCGCACTTCCTCCCCGCCAGCGGAGCCATCTTTTCCGTCTCGTCGGTCATGATCTCCCACGCGGGCTCGGTATGCCCGCCGCAGGCGCTGGAGTAGAAGGTCCGGACGATCTTTCCTTCATAAAGGACGAACATGCCGCGGGTGTCGTCGACCAGCTTCTCGGTCGCCGCGGTATGGCGCTCCATGCCGCCGTACATCTGCGAACGCTCGTCGTCATAGAGGTCGAACTTCTCCCCCTTCACGCGGCGGAGCCGCTCGAGGCGCTGCTCGTGGACCGCATAGGTGCGCGCGATGATGACCTGCGCCTTGAGCGCCTCGTCGCCCTCGGCTAGGTTCATCTCCTTTCCGACGACCCCCTTCAGGTACTCCTCCAGGTCGATCTCGTTCACGAGCGCGAGCTTCCGGTCCGGCAGGCCGTGGATGATCAACGTGCCCCGATAGCGCACGCCCCCGGGCTTGACCGGGTTCCCGCGCGAGTCGCGCGAGTACTCCACCTCGATCGAGCCGTCCTCTCGGGGCACGATCGTGACGGGGCTCTCGGAGAAGACGGTGGAGCCGATCGACAGCCCCTCGCCCGCCTTCACCTCCACCCAGGGCAGCTCCTCCCCCCGGGCAAGCACCTCCTTGCGACCCCGGACTTCATAGGGGCCGTGCACGGTGATGCGCACCTGAGGATCGCGCAGACAGCGGCCGAGGCCGACCTGGACGAGCGGTGCCGCGTCGATGTCTCCCGCGCCTGCCCGGTCGCGCATCGGCCGGCCCCCGCCGCAGGCATGGACGAAGAACGCGAGCCAGAGCGCAAGAGCCAGTGCGACGAGATGGAACAGCGGATTCCGGGACATGGCCCCTCTCTCTCCTGGGATTGTAGTCAGGCTCCGTCCCGATTGCAACCGGCCTCCCGAATTGGATTGCACCTCCGGGGCCGGGCTGATTGAATGGCCCTTCATGCCCAAGCGATCGGCCCCCAAACGACCGGCGGGGGTGGCCAAGGATCTCGAGGCGCGGATCCGCGAGCTGGAAGACGAGAACCGGCGATTGCGCGCCAGGCTGGAA